>CAXTDH010000001.1:0-28072 GCA_964242405.1 uncultured Rhizobacter sp.
CAACGATAGCGTGCTGGTGATGGAGATGGAGCGCCTGGGGCTGCCCGTCACCCGCGACCAGCTACGCACCCAGCTCGGCTGGCTGGAGGAGCAGGGCTTGATCCGGCTCGGCCGGCCGAACGGCAGCCTCGTCGTCGCAACCCTGCGCGAACGCGGCGGAGACGTCGCGATCGGCCGGGCACACGTCGACGGCGTCCAGCGCCCGTCGCCCGGCCGCTGATCTGAACCCAAGAGGAGAAGACGCATGAAGATCGACCTGCACAAGCTCACCAGCCGCATCATCGCCATCGCCGGCCCGATCGTCCTCGCGGCTGTCGCGCACAAGGTCGCGACGGGCAAGCTCGACGTGAAGGCCGCGGCGCTTGACGCGGTGACCCAGGCGCTCGCCGGCCGCGGGGTCTAGGCCCGCCATGACCGACCGCATCGCCGAAGACGCGCGCCTGATGATCCTGCGCGAACTCGCCGCGCAGGGTGACGGCCGCGCCAGCGACATGGTGCTCGACCGCGTGCTCGACACTTATGGCATTCGCCGATCGCGGGACTGGCTGCGAACCCAGCTACGCAGGCTGGCGGAGCTGGAGGCGATCCGCGTTCGCGAGGTCGGCTCGGTGATGGTGGCGGAGCTGCGCAAGCTCGGCCGCGAGCATGTCGAGCGCCGGACGGTGATCGAAGGCGTTTCCCGCCCGATCGAAGAGGATTGACCGGTGAAACGCCGGCTCGCCCGCCGCGGCTGGCGCACGATCGATGCCGAGCCTGCCAAGATCGGCCCCATGCTGCGCCAGGCCGGCTTCATCGGCTCGGAGCGCGATCCCACGTCCGTCCGCGGCTCGTACGACGCGGACGGGCGACCGCGGCGCGTGCATGCCCGCTATGCCGATGGCTGGACCTGCACGATGCACCTAGCGGCGGATGGCTCCTACACGCTGAGCCAGTCGCTGCGGATGCGGGTGTCGGGACGGGCGCCGGCATGAGGGGCTACGGGGAGCGCAATCGGGCCGAGCTGCTCGAAGATCGCGTGATCCAGCTGCGCGTGATGGCGCGGCGGTTGTGGGCGGCGCTGAAGGCGCGGACCGGCTGGGAAGCCGAGGCGCTGTTCGGCCATGGCGAGGAGCTGCGCGCGGCGGACAAGGCGTTCGACGCCGCGGAGACGATCTGGGAGCGCCACCACGTCACCATCACCCCGTGCCGCACCATCCTAGATCCGGGTGGCCGCACTGGCATGGCCGATGCCTGGCCGACCCAGCACGAGATGTATTTCGGCCTCTGGCCAGACGGCAGCACCCGCAACGTGACGCGCAAACAGCTGTTGATGATGGCCGGCATGGATGAGGACGAGGAGCCGGCGGCGCCGGCCGGGCAGGAGATGCCGTGGTGAGCGACGATCGCCGCGAGGGGCGGGGGCGGCTGTCGTCGCTCGACCTTCTGCCTGAGGAAGCCGAGGCGGACATCATCTGGGCGTTGGAGCAGCTGCGCGAGCGGACGATGCCGCAGAACGCGATCCTGGACGAGTTCAACGGGCGCCTGGCGGATCGCGGTATCGGCAAGGTCAGCAAGTCGGCCTTCAGCCGCTGGTCGGTGCGCAAGGCCATTCAGTTCCGCCGCCTGGATGAGGTCCGGGCGATCACTAGCGACGTCGTCACCGGCCTCGGCACCGATGGCGCCGACCAGGTGACTGTTGCGGTGGCCGAGATGCTGAAGGTCGCGATCTATGAATCGCTCGAAGGTTCGCTGGGCCCGAAGGAAATCATGGAGCTGTCTCGCGCCCTCGGCTCGGCGGTGGCGGCGCAGAAGACGTCGGCCGACCATCGTCGCAAGCTGGAAGAGCAGGTGGCAGCCACGGTCGAGAAGGCCGCTGATCGCGCGGCGGATCGTGCATCCGAGGCCGGCCTCAGCGAGGAGCGCGTCGCCCAGATCAGGCGCGACGTGCTGGGAGTGCGGACTTGAAGCTGCGCGTCGTTGATGTCGATGCTGTTCGCAGCCAAATCGATCAGGTAATTGCGGACGCTTGCACCGAAGAGCCTGTCATCGTTCCGGATGTTAGCTCGCACAGCGCGATCTGCCCTCACTGTGGCTTCGACCTTCGTTCGGACCGCCCGACCCAGGTCAACACGGTCGTCTACCATCCGCGCCTGGGGCTGTTCTGTGACGGCAAGAGGCTGGACTTACCGCCTGGGCAAATTGCGATCGCCGGTGCCCTCATGCGTGCGCAAGGGCGGGTGCTTTCCCGCGCTGTGCTCGCTGACCGATCGGATCTGGTTGAGGATGCAATTGACGTTCACATCTGCCGCCTGCGGAGCGTCTTGAAACAAAGCGGCGCCGAGAACGCCATCATCACCGTCTATGGCGCAGGCTATCGTTGGAACTCGTCAGGCCAGTTACCCGCGACCAACAAGGCACAGTCGTCGTGACCCGCATCGGCCTCGACTTCTGTTGCAACGATCCGGACAACGGTCTCTTCGCCGGCCGGGTCGAGGGCATCCAGCTCTACGACACCGATCCGGTGTTCGAGCTGGAGCCGCGCCGCGAGCCGGCGCCCAAGTTCACCCGACTGGAAGAGTCGGCAATCCGCATCAGCGGCAAGCGCTGGCCGATCCTTGGCGAGAAGGAATGGTTCGGCAACTGGTGCTGGAACCAGTACGTCTTCGATGTCGAAGTCGCGGCCGATCTGCTGATCTGGCTCAACCAACGCGGGCTGTTCACGCTAAGCTGCGGCGACGAGCGCCTTTTCAACGCTTGGCGCTGGGGGCCTGGTCGCTTCGCAACCTTCCGGCCGCTGCTGGTCGCGCTGCTCGCCGAGGCAGCGCGATGATCGGCGTCGAGCCGGCGCAGGTTGCACCCATCCTTCCCCACGATCCCGCCCAGCTCCCGGCCGAGCTGCCGCGCGGAGGCGAGCTGCCGGCCGATCACGATCCGCTCGCGGCCGGCATCCTCATGCTCCACCAGATCGAGTGGCTGGAGGACAAGTCCGATCTGAAGCTCGGCGAGAAGGGCCGGCGCTGTGGGATCACCTATGCCGAGGCACTCGACGACACGCTGATCGCCGCCTCGTCGCGCGCGGCCGGCGGCGACAACGTCTTCTATATCGGTGACACCAAGGACAAGGGCCGCGAGTTCATCGGCTACGTCGCCCACTTCGCGAAGATTGTCGCCAAGGAACTGGGCGCGGTCGAGGAGTTCCTGTTCGAGGATCAGCTCGACGATGGCGGTTCGCGGATGATCTCCGCCTACCGCGTGCGCTTCGCGTCCGCGTTCCGGGTCGAGGCGCTGTCGAGCCGGCCGGAGAACATCCGCGGCCTCCAGGGCGTGGTGGTGATCGACGAGGCGGCGTTCCACCAGGACGTCCGCGCCGTGCTCGATGCCGTCAACGCGCTGCTGATCTGGGGCGGGCGCATCCGGGTGATCTCCACCCATAATGGCGTGCTCAATCCGTTCAACGAACTGATCCGCGAGGCGAAGGCAGGCAAGGTGCCCTTCAGCCTCCACTTCATCCCGTTCGCCAAGTCGGTCGCCAACGGCCTGTTCCGGCGGGTGTGCCTGCTGCGCGGCAAGCCCTGGTCGAAGGAAGCCGAAGAGGAGTGGGAGAGCCAGATCAGGAGCGCCTACGGCTCGCGCACCGCGCAGATGCACCAGGAGCTCGACGCGATCCCGGCCGACGCCGAGGGCGCGGCGCTGACCCGCGTGGCGATCGAGGCTGTCAGCGACAAGTCCGTTCCGATCGTGCGCTGGCTGCTGCCCGATGCAGTGAAGGCTATGGTGCCGGCGTTGCGCGACGCGATCGTGCGGGATTTTTGCAACACAAGGCTCGCGCCGGTGCTGGCGACGCTCGACGCCGATCGACGCCACGACCTCGGCTCCGACTTCGCGCGCACCGGCGACGGCGCCGGCACGATCGTCACCGAGCTCGGCCGCGACCTGGTGCGGCGCGGCCGACTGGTGCTGGAGATGCACAACGTGCCGTTCGAGATGCAGCGCGACGTGCTGTTCTTCGTTCAGGACCGCCTGCCGCGTTATGGTCACGGTGCCTTCGACGCCGGCGGCAACGGCGCCTACATCGCCGAGGTCTCGGCCCAGAAATACGGCGCGCGGATCAGCGAGATCAAGCTCAGCCAGGAATGGTACCGGGTCAACGGCACCGCCTATATCGAGGCGTTCGGAGATCGGTCGGTGATCGTCGCCGGCGACGAGGATGTGATCCGCGACCACCAGGCGCTCAGCTACGTCAACGGCATCGTCAAGGTGCCCGACGACATGCGCTATAAGGGCGAGGACGGCCTCACCCGCCACGGCGACACGGCGATCGCCGGCATGCTCGCCTGGTTCGCCTCGCGCCAGGGCGCGGCCGAATACGGGTATGAGCCGGTGACGGCAGAGACGGCCAGCCCGTTCGCGGACGGCGGGCTCGACCCGGTCGGCGGCTTCGGCCAGCCGTTCGGCGGCAGCCTGCGAGGGTGGCTGTGAACGCCGCCCGTCCAGCCCCGAGTCAGCGCGGGATGGCTCGTCATGCCCGTATCGCCGGGACGCGGCCTCTTAGGACCTCTCAGGGCCTCTCAATTGCCAATTCAAATGGCCGGGGACCGGCCGGGGTTTGGGGACGATGACGGAACTGGTCGACCAGCATGGCAGGCCGCTGCGGCGGGAGGTGCTCACCCAGGAGATCGCGGGGCCCACTCTGGCGGGATTGCGCTCGCCGATCGCCGGCTATCCGGCCGACGGGCTCAACCCGATCCGCCTCGCGCAGATCCTGCGCGGCGCCGACCATGGCGACCCCATGCGCTATTTCGAGCTTGCCGAGCAGATCGAGGAGCGCGACCTCCACTATGTCGGTGTCCTCGGGAAGCGGAAGCGGTCGATCGCTCAGGTTGACGTGACCGTCGTCGCGGCGAGCGAGAGCGCGGCCGACGTCGCGATCGCCGACATGATCCGCGAGTGGCTGGACCGCGACGAGCTCGAAGAAGAGAAGTTCGACATCCTCGACGCGATCGGCAAGGGCGACAGCTTCACTGAGATCGTCTGGGACACCAGCGAGGGTCAGTGGCGTCCAGCTCGGCTGGAATGGCGCGACCCGCGGTGGTTCGAATATGATCGCACCGACGGCCGCACGCCGCTGCTGCGCGGTGGCGAGGGCGGCACCGGGCAGTCAGTGCCGCTGGAACCGTTCAAGTTCATCCGTCACACCGTCAAGGCAAAGTCCGGCCTGCCGGTCCGCTCAGGCTTGGCGAGGATCGCCGCCTGGGCCTGGATGTTCAAGGCGTTCACTCAGCGCGACTGGGCGATCTTCACCCAGACCTATGGCCAGCCCGTCCGTCTCGGCAAGTTCGCCAGCAGCGCGAGCCAGGCGGACAAGGACGCGCTGTACCGGGCCGTCGCCAACATCGCCGGCGACATGGCCGCGATCATCCCTGAAGGGATGGATATCGAGTTCATCGAGTCCAAGAACGTCGGCACCGGCAGCGAGCTCTACGAACGTCGAGCCGACTGGCTCGACAGCCAGGTGTCGAAAGCGGTCCTGGGACAGACCGGCACCACCGACAGCAAGAAGGGCGGCCTGGGGGACGGCGGCAACAAGGTCCACAAGGCCGTCGAGGAGGACATTGAGAAGGCGGACTGCAAGGGCCTAGCCGCGACGCTCAACCGCGATCTCATCCGGCCGTGGGTCGATCTGGAGCATGGGCCGCAGAAGCGGTACCCGCGTCTCAAGATCGGCCGGCCGGAAGCGGAGGACCTGAAGCTCCTCGCCGAGGTGCTGGATATCTTCGTTCCGCTCGGCATGCGGGTGAGCGCCAGCGAGGTGCGCGATAAGATCGGCCTCGCTGATCCGGGACCGCAAGATCAGCTGCTGACGGCGCCTGTTGGGAAGGTGCCGACGATCATCGCTCCGTCGCTTCAGTCGGCGCTGCCGCCGCCGCCCGCCGCATCCGCGCCGGCCGACCAGATCGCCGATCGCATGGTCCAGGACACCGCCGGCGGCATCCAGGGCTGGCTGGTCAAGCTCAGCCAGATGATGAGCGCCGCCTCCAGCCTGCCCGAGCTGCGCGAGATGATCGCCAACGCCTATCCCGAGCTGGACACCGCGCCGATCGCCGACACGCTCGCGCAGGGCTTTGTCGCTGCCCAGGCGGCGGGTATGAGCGACGTGGAGGACACGGGTGCCTGACCAGCCGAGTGCGGTGTCGGGTGCCTTCCGCCGGCCGTTCCGCGAGCAGGTTGCGTTCTTCCGGCAGAAGCTGGGCAATCGCGTGCCCACCCGGCGCTGGGACGATCTGACCGGCGAGGCGCACGACACCGCCTTCATGGTCGCCGGCGCGCAGAAGGCGGACCTGCTGGCGGACCTCGGCGCCTCGATCGACCGCGCGATCACCGAGGGCAAGAGCCTGGACGCATTCCGGCAGGACTTCCGCGCCGCGGTGGCGCGGCACGACTGGCATGGCTGGACGGGCGAGGACACGAAGGGCGGCACGGCCTGGCGGACGCGGACGATCTACCGGACCAACACCTACGTCTCCTACGCGGCCGGCCGGCGGGCGCAGCTCCAGGCAGGCGACTGGGCGTTCTGGATCTACCGCCACGGCGGGTCGCGTGATCCCCGGCCGGAGCACCTGTTCGTGTTCAACGGGCTGGTGCTGCCCCCGGGCCACCCGTTCTGGGTGAAGCACTATCCGCCGAGCGACTGGGGGTGCAGCTGCTACGTGCTCGGCGCTCGATCGGAGCGCGGTGCGCGTCGCCTAGGCGGCGACCCGTCGCGAACGCTTCCCGCCGGATGGGACAAGAACGATCCGAAGACGGGCGAGCCGCTGGGCGTCGGCAAGGGCTGGGGCTACGCGCCGGGTGCGTCGGTAGCGGGTCCGGTCGCGGCGATCGCCGGCAAGATCGGCGCATGGGATTACCAGATCGCCAAGGCGTTCATGGGTGAGATGCCCCCGACGGCGCGCGACGCGATCGCCGACGCCTATCGCCGATCGCCATCCGTCGAGGACGATCTGAGGCGCTTCGCCCAGCAGACCCTTGCCGATCGCCCCGATCGCGGCCCGCTAGTCCGCACGATGGGCGTGCTGACGACAGCCGACGCCAAGCACGTCGAGGCGGTCACCGGCGTTGCGGTCGACGGTTACGACTTCTCGATCGATCGGGCGGCAATCAACCACGTCGATGCCGAGCACGGCCCTGGCAACGAGACCGACCGCAAACAGCGACCGGTCGAACCAGCCGACTTCGCGCAATTGCCGGCGGTGGTGGCGGCACCGGATGCCGTTTCCCAGGTGGGCACGTCGATCATCAACAGTCTGCCGATCGTCGAGTACCGACGCGTCATCGACGGGGAAGAGTATGTCGCCCGATTCGAGCTGCGTGGCGCCAAGCGACGGACGCTCGCGCTCAAGACCTTTTTCGTGAAGCGGTAACGGGTGGGACCGAACCTCTCAGCCAACGCCCGAAGCGACCTCCGGGTTATTGGCCCGGCGCTGCGATGTTCGTTCCCGACGGGATAGATACCCATGTTCAAGATCGAGTTCAACGCCTCGGCCGTGTTCGCCCAGCTGGATCGCGCCCGTGCAGCGCTGACCGACATGACGCCGGTGTACGAGGACATCTCCGAGTACATGGTCAAGGCGACACGGGATCGGTTCGTCACCAGCACGGCGCCGGACGGAACGCGCTGGCGCAAAAAGTCGCCGACAACCCTTGCGGCTTACCTCGCCCGCGGCGACGGCGATCGGCCTGATCCGCTGATCGGGCCCTCCGGGCGCCTTGGCAAGGAGATCGCCAAGCTGGTCACCCGGAACAGCGCCGAGATCGGCTCGGCGCTGGAATACTCGGCAGTGATGCAGGACGGCGCCGCCAAAGGGGCATTCGGCTCAACCAAGTCGGGCCGGCCGGTGCCGTGGGGCGACATCCCGGCGCGGGTGTGGCTAGGCATCTCGGCCGAGGACGAGCGCAACATCCTCGACATCGTCGACGAGCATCTGGAGCTCGCAATCGGCAACTAGGCTGGCTTGCCGATCGCGCTTCGATCCGGCAGGTTGATGCCTGAGAGGTGCGTCAGAGCGCTCTCCCGCCCGCTTCGGCGGGCATGTTTCCGGGACCTTCCGGCCTCCACAACGCCCTTATGAAGGGCTCAGGCATCGCGCTTTGCGCGGCGATCGACATCGGTGGTGAGGGCGCAAGCGCGCCGGAATGGCTGCATCTGCTGCCCGCCGGCGTCGCGCGCACCGTCGACGGCCGCGGGCCGTACAAGGTGGCCGACGCTGCGGCGCTGATGTCCGCTTCGATGGCGGGCGGCAAGCTCACCATCTGCGAGAACCACGCGACCGACCTCGCCGCGCCCAAGGGCGGCGCGGCGCCGGCGCGCGGCTGGATCGTCGACATGCAGAGCCGTGACGACGGCATCTGGGGCAAGGTCGACTGGGTCGAGGGCGAAGGTGTCCCAGCCTGGCGCCAGTACCGCGGCCTCTCGCCCGTCATCGCCCACAGCAAGGACGGCACGGTCAGCGCCATCCTGCGCGCCTCGCTCACCAATACCCCTAACCTGACAGGGCTTCAGTCCCTGCATCACCAGGAGAACGACATGGCATTGCGGGACGAGCTGATTGGGGCGCTGGGCCTCGACAGCGCGGCCGATGACGCGGCGATCGTCGCCGCTGTCACGGCAGGGAAGACGGGGGGCGCCATCGCGCTCCAGGCTGCGCTGAAGCCGATCGCGCTGGCGGTCGGGGTCGCCGAGAACGCCGACGCGGCGACGGTGCTCGCCGGTGTCCAGGCGTTCGGCAAGGGCGACGACGATCGGGTCACCTCGCTCCAGAGCGAGGTTGCGACGCTCACCACCTCGCTCGACAGCGTCACCACCGAGCGCAAGCGCGACAAGGCCACCGCCTTTGTCGACGGTGCGATCGGCGCCGGCCGTGTCGGGCTGAAGCCGTGCCGCGACGAGTACATCTCGATGCACATGGCCGAGCCGGCCAAGGCCGAGAAGCTCATCAACGCCATGCCGATCCTCGCTCCGGGCGCCACCGCCCTGACCGGCGCCGCGCCCGAGGGCGCGCCGGAGAACCCGGCGCTGCTTTCGCAGAAGGCCGCCGCCCACCAGGCGAAGCTCGCCGCCGAGGGTACCGTCATCGACTTCGCCACCGCCGTGCGTGCGGTCGCCGGGGAGAACGCCGCATGATCCGCACCCTCACCATGTCCAAGGAGGCGAGCGCGCCGATCGGCGCGTATCTGATCGCCGCCTTCAGCGACGCTGCCAACAGCGGCAAGGTCGGTCCGGCGAGCGGACCCAATCAGCCGCTGGTCGGCACTACCGGGCAGGTCGGTGCCAGCGTCGCCGGCGTCATGGTCGATATCGAGCAGGGCGGCATTCCGCGCGTGACGCTGGGTGGCACCGTTGCGGCCGGCGACTGGCTGACCAGCGATGCCAACGCGAAGGCGGTCAAGGTCACGGTGGCCGGCCAGCGCACCATCGGCCGCGCCGAGGTGCCCGGCGTCGCCGGCGACATCATCAACTATCAGGCCGCGCCCGGCGTGGTCGGGGGAGCATAAGCATGGACCGTCCCTTCGTCGTCTCTCCGGTGCTGTCGGCGATCGCCATCGGCTATCGCAACGACGCCAATGCCTACATCGCCGACCTGGCGATGCCGCGCTCGCCCGTCATGGGCGAGAAGTTCAAGTGGACCGAGTATCCGATCGAGGAGAGCTTCAATGTGCCCGACGGGCGCGTCGGTCGCCTCGGCCGTGTCCGCCAGCTGGAGTTCGGCGGCATCGAGCGCGCCAGCGCGGTGGAGGATTTCGGCTTCGACGTGCCGATCCCCTACAGCGACATCCAGGAAGCGGAGAACGCCCGCAACCTCGGCCTCGGCAACTTCGATCCCGAAGGCTTGGCGGTGATGCGCGTGACCGACACGTTGCTCAATATCCGCGAGGTTCGGGTCGGCAACATCGTCCACAACCCGCTGAACTACGCCCTCGGGCGCAAGCGCCTGCTGGCGGGTACCAGCCAGTTCTCCGACTATGCCAACTCCGACCCGATCGGCGTCATCCGCGCCGGCCTGGACGCGACGCTCGTCAAGCGGCCGAACACCATGGTCCTGGGCCGCAAGGTGTGGACCGTGCTCAGCTCGCACCCCAAGGTAGTCAACGCGGTCAAGGGCAACGTCACCTCTGCGGGCGTGGTCACCATCGATCAGTTCCGCGAGCTGTTCTCCGGTGACGGCATCACGCGCGTCCTGGTCGGCGACGCCTGGTACAACACGGCGCGGCCCGGTCAGCCGGTCAGCCTGGCGCGTGCGTGGGGCAACCACATCGCCATGCTGCACATCGATCCGATCGCCAGCCCCGAGCAGGGTGGCATCACCTGGGGCCTCACCGCCCAGTATGGTGGCCGCATCGCGGGCAGGATCGAGGACAAGGACGTCGGCCTTCAGGGCGGTGTGCGTGTTCGGACCGGCGAAAGGATCAAGGAGCTCGTCGTCGCACAGGACGTAGGCTACCTGATCCAGGAAGCGGTGGCGGCCTGATGCGTGCGCCCCGCACTGCCGCCGTCGCGGCCGCTCCGGTGGTTGCCGCTGCCGCCATCGCCGCCGGCGATCCCGCTGCCACGGTGCCATCGGTGCCGGACACCACGCCGCTGCCGTCCGATCAGATCGCGGCGGCGCCCGAGCCGGTCGTGCCGCTCAGCGCGATCGATCCGGCGATCGTCGGCACGGCGGCGGCCGAGCCGGTCATCCCGGCGGTTGCGGCCGAGGCACCCAAGGTGACCGAGACGGCGCCGCTGCCGTCACCGACCGTCGTTCCGGCCGAGCCGGTCGCGTCGGTCGAGTCAAAGACGGCGTTCGAGCATGTCGACGGCACGGTGCCGCTGCCATCCGATCAGATCACGCCGGTGGCGCGCGTGGTCGTCGACCGCGACGGCACCGATCGGTTCTTCCGCGATGTCTACCAGGGCAAGGCCGGCAGCGGCGAGCAGCTGGCCGGTGCGGTCGACCGCGCCGGCCAGCTGCTCGCGGTGATCGGTGCGGCGCGCGATCGCGACGTGTTCGACATGCTTCGCCGTGACCTGGAAGCGGCCGGCTTCGGCGTCGTGATCCTCGCCGCCGACACGGTCGACCTGCTGCGCAGCGAGCTCGATATGCCGGCGCTCAGCGACCGGTCGACGGTCGCTAATCTCGACCGGACCGGGGTGAATGACGAGGATCGCCGCTGGTTTCGCGTCGAGTTCGACGTCGAGCATAATCGTCAGGCGATCCCGCCTGGCGGCCGCATCTTCCTGCCGCGTGCCGACTTCGAACGGTTGCGTAAGGCGACGGCAGTCGCGGCGTCCACCGAGTGGTGGGACGGCGAGAGCGCCTGATCCATGCCGTACACGACGCTCTCGGCGCTGGTCGGCCTGCTCGGCGAGGACGTGCTGATCCAGATCACGGATCGCGCCTCCTCGCCGACTGGCGCGGTCGACGTCGCGATCGTCGACCAGGCGATCGCCAACGCCGGCGCCGTGATCGATGCGTCGCTGGCGACCCGGTACCGGCTACCGCTGAGCAGCGTGCCGGCGATCGTCGCCGAGCTCGCGCTGGCGATCGCCGCGTACAAGGTTCACCGCTTCACGCCCGAGGCCAAGATCAAGGATGATTACGACCAGGCGCTGAAGGACCTCGTCGACATCGCCGCGGGCCGGAAGAAGCTCGACCTCGCCGGCATCGAGCCGGCAAGCTCGGGCGCCAACGGCGTCGTCGCCACCGACCGGCCGCGCGCGCTGACGCCCGAGAACCTGCACGGCTTCATCTGATGGAGACCGTGAAGGACAGGCTGGAGGCGATCCCGGTGCTTGCTGGGCGCGTCCAGGGCGCGCTGAAGCTCGGCGAGCTGACCAAGGCCGGCGCATCGATCCAGGCCAATGTCGCAGCCTTCGTGCTGCCGCTCGGCCTGCGCGGCGGTGCGGGCTCGGCGGCGACCGGCCTGTTCCGGCAGTCGATCGATCGCCTGGTCGGCGTCGTGCTGATGGTCCGCAACCTGGGCGACGCGACCGGTAGCAAGGCGGGCGCCGAGATGGAGACGCTGATCGAGGACGTGATCGGCGCGATCGCCGGCTGGTCGCCGGACGAGGCGGTAGGCGTCTACGTCGTCGCCCGCGGCGAGCTCGTCAGCATCTCGGCCGGGACGGTCACCTACCAGCTCGATTTCTCTCTCGAAGACCAACTGAGGATTGCCCGATGAGGAAGCCTACTACGGCACTGGCCGCCACCGACCAGACCGACGTCGCCGATCTGGCGACCGCGCCTGCCGGTCAGGAGCAGCCTCGCGTCGGCGGCAGCTTCGTCCGCCAGGAGGACGGATCGCTCCAGATGGTGGAGGGCGCAATCGCTGCCGACGCGGGTCCGGCAGAGGCCGATACTGCGCTGGCTGTCGACGACGACGCGCCGCCGACCGACGCCGCTAGCCTGCCGCCGGCGACCAGCGCGCCCGCCGACGCCGGCACGCCCACCACAGACCAGCACGAGGGCTGAGCCATGGACCCGATCAAGTGGAAGTCGAAGATCATCCTGGTGAAGCCGGAAGGCGCCGCCTACGCGACGAACTCCGCACCGACAGGTGCGGCCAATGCGATGCTGCTGACCGACGTCCAGCTCCAGCCGATGGAAGGCGAGGACATCAGCCGCAACCTGGAGCTGCCGTATCTCGGTGCCCAGGAGGAGGTCCCCACCGGCTTGCGTGCGGTGCTGTCCGGCACCTTCGAGCTGGTCGGCTCGGGCTCGGTCGGCGTGGCCCCGTCATGGGGACCCTTGCTGCGTGCCTGCGGTGTCGCCGAGGTCATCACCGCCGGGACGTCGGTCGAGTATTCGCCCGTGTCCGACAATCACGAGAGCGTGACGGCATCCTTCCAGATCGGGCCGTCGCTCCATCTGCTACTCGGCGCACGCGGAACGGCGACGTTCACGCTCAATGCCCAGGGCATCCCCGTCTGCCGCGTGACGTTGACCGGGCTGTTCCTGCGGCCGTCCGACCAGGCGCGCCCGGCGGTCGACCTCTCGGCGTGGCAGGCGCCCCAGATCGCGAGCAAGGCGAACACGCCGCTGTTCACCATCGGCGGGGCGCCGTTCATCCTGCGCTCCTACGAGCTCAACCTCGGCAACGATGTGCAGCCCCGCCTGCTGGTCGGCGTCGAGCGGATCGTGATCGTCGATCGGGCCGAGGCGCTGACGGTCACTGTCGAGGCGGTGCCCTATGCCACCTACAACCCGTTCGCGATCGCCGAGGATCGCACTCGCCAATCGGTCATAATCCAGCACGGCACCATCGTCGGCCGCAAGGTGAAGATCGCGACGCCCACCTCGCAGCAGAAGCGCCCGACCGGCATCCAGCAGAACCAGAACATCGCCGAGTGGCCGCTCGCCTTCACGCCGCTGCCGACCAGCGCCGGCGACGACCAGTTCAAGATCACCCTCACGTAAGGAAGCAGCATGTTCGTTCTCGACCAGGAGCCGCGGTTCACGCACCCGGTGACCGTCAACAAGCCCGTCGACGGAGGCTTCGAGCAGCAGACGTTCAAGGCGACCTTCCTGGTCATCATGGACTCCGAGCTCGGCACCTACGACCTCGATAGCCGCGCCGGCTCGACCGACTTCCTCAAGAAGGCGCTGGTCGGTTTCGCGGACGTGCAGGGCGCCGACGATCAGGACGTCCTGTTCTCCGACCAGACCCGTGACGCGATGATCGACATGCCGTTCGTGCGGGTGGCGCTGGTGAAGAGCTACCTTGCTGCCGTCTACAAGGCGCAGCTGGGAAACTGAAGGCGGCGGCGAGGACGTGGGCACTCGGTGGTGCTCCCGACCTCGCCGAGGCCGCCGATGACGCGAAGCAACTGGGCCTGCCGGCGGACATCGTCGCGTCGCTTGAAGTGGAACCTGAGGGGTTCGGGATTTGGCCGGAGAACATGCTCGTCGCGGACGCCTGGCTGTCGGTGTGCAGCCAGTGGAACACTACGTCGCTCGCCGACGGCCGCCTGCTCTGGCACGGGCTCAACTACGTCTCGGTGAAGGTCGGGCTCGACGGCGCGGCGATCGCGCTGTCGCCGGCGCAATGGGCCGGGCTGCGCCTCATGGAACGCGTCGCCGCCTCCACGTTGAACGGCAGCCGGGGCTGACCTCGTGCTGAAGACGTCGCTCCTCATCACGGGCGACAGCTCGGTCGCGCAGAAGCAGGTCGACGAGCTCGCCGCCAGCGTGAAGGCGCTCGGCACGGGGGCGAAGGCCACCGCCGCGCCCGTCGCCGAGCTCGACCAGGCGCAACGTGGCGCGGCCGACAGCGCCCGCGAGGTGGCGGCCGCTACGGTCGGCGCGGGCAAGGCGCAGATCGAGGCCGCGGGCGCCGGCCGCGCGATCGCCGCGGCGCAGGAGGAAGCGAGCGCCGCCCAGATCGCCGCCGCGGCGAGTGCCCGCGATCTTGCGCAGGCGCTGTCCGCTGCCGAGGCGGCACAGCTGGCGGCAGTCGCCGGCGCGCGCGAGGGTGCTGCTGCCCAGGCGATGGCGAACGCGGCGATGGAGCGGCTGGCCGCCGAGGCGGGCCAACTGGGCTCGATCCTCGGAACGCTCGCTGCCGCCAGCAGGCAGGCGAGTGCCGGCACCGAGCAAGTGACCACGTCCGAGCGGGAAGCGACGGCCGGATCGCGTGAATACGCCGCCCAGCTTGCGCGGCTCCGTGCCGAGCTCGATCCCGCCGGCGAGGCGCAGCGTCGTCTCGCGCAGGCTACCGATCTGCTCGATACCGCGCTCGCCCGCGGCGACATCACCGCCGACGAGTATGCGCTCGGCCTGAAGAGGGCGACTGCGGCGGCCAACGGGCTGTCCGAGGGGCACGCCAGGATGGGTGCGTCCGGCATGATCGCCGAGCACGTCGTACGCGCCTTCTCCGATTCCGTCGCTGCCGGCCAGTCGCCGATCCGCGCCGCCACCATGGAGATGGGCCGCGTTACCGAGGCGATGACGCTGTGGGCGGCGCAGTCCGGTGCCACCGAGGGTACGGTCGGCCGCCTTGCCGCCTTCATGGGCGGCCCATGGGGGCTGGCGATCAGCGTCGGGATCGCCGTGCTGACGCCGCTGATTGGCAAGCTGTTCGAGACCAGCGACGCCGCGGACGCCGCGAAGGATGCGCTCACCAGCTTTGCCAAGTTCGAAGACGACGTCGGCAACTTCATCGACAAGACGACGGGCAAGCTCATCGCGCAGAATGCCGAGCTGGCCAAAAACGCGAAACTCCTTGCTGCGAAGAAGGGCGATGACGCTGCCAAGCTCTCCCTCGATAAGGGCAGAGAGGCCTTTGCCGCGGTCCAGGCATACGGCACAGTTGGGCGCACGTCGTTCCGGGAGGGCGCGACCGGCCGGGCTGGCAACGCCGATATCGACGCGGCGATCGTCAACGCCAACGGCAACGTCAACAAGCTGGCTGACTCGATCGATGCGCTCGCCGCAAAGAACCAGGCGTTCAAGCCGCTCGCCGACAGCGTGCGGTCCCTCGCCGGCCAAGCCACCTTCGCCAACCGAACGCTCCATGAGCAGCGCGGGATCGTCAACGAGCTGTCCGTCGCCTTGGGCGGTGGCACGGTCGCAACCTCCGCCACGATCCGCGCTCAGGTCGACGCGGAGAGCGCGACGACGCGGGTGGAGAAGGCTCGTGCCAACCTCAACGCGGTCACCAAGGAAGGGGAGGCAATCGACCGCATGGCCTACGGGCCGGCGCGCATCGCCGCCCTGGAGGCTTACCACAAGAAGCTCCTCACCGCGACCAACGAGGTCAGCGACGCGCAAGAGGCCGCTAAGAAGAGGCCCAAGCCCAGGTCGACGGCAGCGCGGGACGAGTTCGGCCTCGGCGCCGACCAGAAGATCGACAACCTGCTCGGTCAGTTCGGCGGCGAGCCCTCGCTCGTCGTCAGGACCAACAAGGAAGTGGGCGAGCTCGATCGGTTGATCGAGCAGCTCGGCCGCCGCCGGCCGCCCGACTTCCGGGAGCTGATCGACAAGGCGGAGGCGGCGAAGGTCACGATTCGTGACGGGTTGATCGTCCAGGTCGCCAAGGCTTTCGACCAGCCCAAGACGCTTGCCGAGCGCGCCGGCGTCGCGATCGCGTCGCTCGACGCGGAGATCGCCGCGCTCAACAAGGAGAAGCCGACCGGCTTCGAGAAGCTGATCGCCGATGCCGGCACCGCCAAGGCGGTCATCGCAGACGCGCTCCAGAAGCCTTACCGCGACTATATCAACGACCAGCGCGACGGCCTCGCCGTCCAGTCGCTGGTGACCGCCGGGCGCGTCGACGAAGCGAACGCGCTCAAGGAGATCCAGCGGCTCGAAAAGGGCAACGTTCCGCTCACGGATCAGCAGAAGGACGGCGTCCTCGCCACGGTGCAGGCGATCCGCGCGGAGCAGCGGGAGCTGGAGATCCGCAACGAGCTGAACGAGAAGTACCTGACCGCGATCGGCTCGATCAGGAACGCGGTCGATGACGCTACGCAGGCGTTCGTCCGTGGCGACCTGGGGCAGTTCATCAAGACACCCGGCAAGCTGCTCGATGCGTTCAAGACACTCCAGGGCCAGCAGCTGTTCGACAAGCTGTTCTCAGGCGTGTTCCGCGACTTGCAGGACCAGATCGCCGGCACCTCGCCGGTCAAGGACGCCGCGAGGCGGATGGGCGCCGCGGTCGACGACGTCGCGGCCAGGAGCAAGGATGCGGCGGCAGCCTTCGCCTCGTTCAAGCCACCCACGGATGCGGCCACCTCAGCGCTGGGGAGCTTCACGGCGGCGCTGACCGCTGCGACGACGGCGGTGAAGCTGGATTCGGCACCCGACCCTGAAGTTTCCACCGGCGGCAACTCTTCATCTTCCAACGTTGACCCGGCAACCGGCGATATCGTCGTCACAGGGCAGCGCCCACCGGCGCCCGATCTCGCAATTCCGGGCACGGTCGGGTCGATCAATCTGCCGGTGGATCCTCGCATCGCTGCGGCGCTCAATGCGAAGCCGAGCCAGATTTCGACCGAGCAGCTGTTCTCCAACGCGATCGGCAAGCTCGCGACCTCGCTCGTCGGGGTATTCACCAACCCTCAAGCCGCGTCGCTGATCGGCAGGAACATCGGCAAGTACGCCGGCCAGGGTTTGGAGGGTGCGGCGACCGGCACCGCCGTCGCAGGCGTTGCCAAGGCCGTGGGCATCAAGCTCAACTCGACCGGCTCGCAAGTCGGCGGCGCGGTAGGGCAGGTGGCGTTCGGTCCCATCGGCGGCCTGGTCGGCTCGATCGCCGGCGGCATCATCGGCAACCTGTTCGGGTCGGTGAAGTACGGCGGCGCCACCATCACGTCGAAGGGCGTGCAGGGCACGGTCGGCAATTCCGACGCCGGCAAGTCGGCCGGCACCGTCGCCGGCAAGTCGATCCTGTCCGCGCTCGGTGATATCGCCGCCCAGCTCGGCGGGACCGCGACCGGCGACTTCGGCACGATCACGGTCGGCGCCTACAAGGACAAGTTCCGGGTCAATGACCACGGCACCAACCTGAAGAGCAACAACGACGTTCTCCAGTACGACACGATGGAGGAGGCGCAGGCGTTCGCCCTGTCGGCCGCCGTGGCGCGCAACGCCATCCAGGGGATCACCGAGCCGGTCCGCAAGGCGTTGCTGTCCAACTTCAACGACACCGCGTCGGCGCTGAAGGAAGCCCTGAAGGTTGGCGACCTCCAAACGCTGATCGGGGGAACGCAGGCGTCGCTGGCGAAGATCTTCGCCACGGAGGAGGCGAACGCCAAGGAGCGACTGCGCCTGGCGCAGACCTATGGCGTCGACATCATCGCGACCGAGAAGGCCAACGCCGATTCAATGTCGAAGCTGGTGGCGAGCACGCTCAAGAGCCAGGTCGGCTCGCTCCAGTCGCTGATCGACGACATGACCAGCGGAAGCCTGTTCGAGGGCAACGCGCTCGATAAGATCGCCTCGCTCAACACCGCGATCGCCAAGGCGAAGACCGACCTGGACGCCGGCGTCGACGGCGCGGCCGACACCCTCGCCAAGCTGTACCAGGACCGTCTGACCGCGTCGAAGGACGCCTATGGCACCACCGGCGCCTATGCCGCTGATCGGACCGCCACGCTCGATGACGCGCGGTCGGCGATCACGCGCGCCAATGCCCAGATCGTCGCCGCTCAGTCGAAGAGCGACCCTGCGCTGGCGACAACCAACGCGGCGCTGGACGAGAACAACGATCAGAACGCGCAGCTGCTCGCGGCGCAGAATGCCACCAACGGCCTGCTCACCTCGATCGCCGGCAGCTTCAAGATGAACGGCTTCGACCTGTCCTCGATGGCGGCCTACTGATGCCCGCAGCCGTCATCCTGGTGGAGGCCAGCCCGCGATCGGCCGGGGACGGCTTGCCGATCGTCACCAGGCTCGCCGGCGGCGGCGCGGCGGTGCCGTACCGCTATGGCGATCACGGCTGGCGCGCCGGCATCATCGGCCTGCCGACCACCGTCTCTTCGCTCGACTTCGACGGGGAGCAGCTCGGGGGCGGCGGCGTCTCCCAGGCGCTGGAGCTGCGCTGGGGGCCGGCGACCGCGGCCGCGCTGGCGGAACTGGCGCAGCTATACTGGGCGGACGCGCCGATCACGGTCCGGATTGGGCCGGAGGGAGCGGCGATGCCGCCGATCGCGGCGCAGGGGCTGGTGCTGGACACCGCCATCGACAACGGCCAGCTGCGCATCGCGCTCGCCGATCCGACCACCGACCTGAAGCGGCCGCTCCTGATCGATCGCTTCGCCGGTACAGGCGGCGTCGAGGGTCCCGTCGAGTGGACCGGCAAGATCAAGACGCGCGCCTGGGGACGCTGCTTCAACGTCCCCGGCCTGGTGATCGACCAGGCTACCAAAATCGTCTCATTCGGCGATCCGCGGCGGCGCTGGCTGGCGTTCGACCAGGTCCGCGATCGAGGCGTTCCTGCCGCAGCCGGTGACCTGACGATGCTTGGGTGGCAAGGGTCGGCCGAAACCACCTTCGCGGCGCTCCAGGCCGCGAGTGCGACGGTCGGGGGCGGCGTGCTCTGTCCGTCGATCGCATGCGTCAAGTGGTGGACGCTGCCGGCGGGCGATCTGCACGCGGACATCCGGGGCGAGGTCGCCGGCGGCTATGTCGAGACGGCGCCGGAGATCGCCGCCCGCATCGTCGCCGGGCGATCGTCGCTGGTGGTCGACGCGGCCGAACTCACCGCCGCGATCGCGGCGCGCCAGGCGCCGTTCGGCTGGCTGGTCGACAGCGATAGCTCCACCGCCGCGGCCGAGCTGACCGAGATGCTCGCCGGCGTGTCGCTGTCCTGGCTGATCGTCGACGGTGCCGTCGCCTTCCGGCGCTGGGAGTGGACTGCCGCCACCCGCACCGCCCGAAGCGAGGGCATGACCCGGACCAAGGTCTACAAGCCGATCGCGTCGCGGACAATCGGCTACCGGCGCAACTGGGCGCCGATGGCGCGCGGCGATCTGGCCGCCTTCGTCCTGGTCACCGACATCCTCTACGACGATGGCACCACCGCCGCCGACGCGATCGCGAACGCCGGAACGACGGCTAACTACAGCGGCATCACCGACGACAGTGGCCAGATGCCGGAGCCGAACGCCACCAACTCGGCCAACCCGGGCAGCGCGTTCGGCAGCACCACGGTAGGCGCTGCTAGGTCCGAGATCGCGGCGGCGCAGAGCGCGCTGGCTACCGCGCAGTCAGACATCGCGGGTCTGCTCAACGTCTATGGCAACACGACGACGTCCGCAGCGGCGGCGGCGGCGGCGGCGGCGTCACGCGATGCTGCGCTGCTGGCACAGCAGGCGGCCGAGGTCGCGCGTGGTCAGGCGCAAGGGGCGTACGCGGCCGCCGACAGCGCGCGATCGTCGGCGGTCGACGCGAAGAACCTGGCCGCATCCTCTTCAAGCGCCGCGGCCGGCTCCGCCTCGGCGGCGGCCGGCTCGGCGAACCAGGCGTCCAGCTCTGCGAGCGATGCCGGCAACAGCGCGACGTCGGCATCGGGTTATGCTAACACCGCTGCGATCCAGGCTTCGAACGCGGCAGGGGCAGCGTCAGGTGCCGCGACATCGGCGAGCGGCGCGATCGCTTCGCAAACGGCCGCAGCGACGAGTGCGAGCGCGGCATCGACGGCTAAGCTCGATGCGCAGGCGGCGCGCGATGCGGCGGCGGGGTCGGCGTCAGCCTCGGCCGGCTCGGCCTCTTCGGCCGCGGGGTCGGCGATGGCGGCCGGCAACTCGGCCTCGGCCGCGCGGACGTCGGAGATCAATGCCGGCAGCAGCTATCAGGGGGCTGCCGGCAGCGCCGCAAACGCGGCGGCGAGCGCCGGCAGCGCGTCGAGCAGCGCAGGCTCCGCCGCGACCAGTGCGTCCACGGCTGCCGGCAGCGCGAACGACGCCGGTAGCTATGCGGTGAACGCTGCGAACAGCGCGTCGGCAGCGGGCGGTTCCGCCTCGGCTGCTTCGACCCAGGCGAGCAACGCCCAGACCAGTGCCAACAGTGCCGTGATTGCCGCGTCGTCGGCTCAGGCTTACGCCAACACGGCCAGCACCCAGGCAGGGAATGCCCAGTTCTACGCCAACAGTGCGGGCAGCTCATCGGCCGCAGCAACCGCAGCCGCCGCAGCGGCCCAGCAGAGCGCCACCCTCTCGGCGTCGGTCGGCGGCGGCCTGCTCAACCCTAACGCCGTGTTCGCTGACTGGGCTAACCCTGCCGGAACGCCAACTGGCTGGTACTTCCCCGCAGGTGCCTCCCGCGTGGCCGGCAACGTCAGCCCCTACGCCGTCTCGCTCGGCAACTCGCAGGCCTGCTACGAAGTCTCGAATGTGCGCATCATTGACGGCGCACCGCTCATCCTTGAGGCCGCGCTGCGGCCGAGCGGGCCGTCAGACGGCGTGTACGTCTGCCTGCAATGGTTCACGGACGACCAGAGCACCGTGCAGGGAGGTTGGTACTACGCCCTCTCGAACACCCCGGCGGAGAACCAGGTTGCGGCTGCGAGCTACAACGGCGACGTGCGGCGGTACAACATTTACGTGGACGCCCGTGTAGCTGGAGCCCGCTATTTCAGGGCCTACGTCGACACGCACCAGAACTCGACCTGCGTGATAGACCGCCTCGGCTTCAGGCTGGCCAGTGCGTCCGAGATCGCCGCCCAGAAAGCCGCGGCGGACGCCACGAATGCTCTGGCACAGATCACCTACCAGGCGCAGGTCGCGGCCAGCGCGACGGCGGCCGTGGCGAGCCAAGCGACCACGATCCAGAGCCAGCTGAACGGGCTGAGCGCCACCGTATCGCAGCAGGCGGGGACCATCTCCTCGATCGACGGAAAGACGCAGGCCTACTTCAACATCTCGGCGCAGGCCGGGGGCAACATGGCCTACGTGTCGGTGTTCGCCAATAACGGGCAGGGCGGCCTGACTTCCGGGGTCATCCTGGGCGGCAACACCTACGTCGACGGTAATCTGGTCGTGGCCGGGTCGGTGCAGACGGGCGCGGCGGCGGTCAATGCGTTCGGTGCTATCTCGTTCTCCGTCAACACGAACACTTTCTACGGGCAAGGTACGGGAGGCGGCCAGCACCTGGTGATCGACCCGGACACGGGCGAGAAGACCTACGTCTACAACAATGCTCCGCAGCAGCTGCTCTGCTCGGTCCACGTCGACACGCCCTACAAGGCCGACATCGTGGTCTCGTTCACGGCAGCGCAGGGCTTTTCCCAGGGCAACCGCAACTGGTTCTTCACTTTGAACGAGAACGGCGGAGCCCTGCTCGGACGCGGCGGCTTGGCCGCCAACGACACGCCGAACGGCCGCGGCGTCAGGCCCGGCAAGCCCGCGGGCAGCTACACCTACGACCTGTACTGGGTGGGGCAGGACGGCAACGTCAACACCTCGGACATCAACCTCCTGGTGGAGGTCAGCTACAACTACGGGAACGCGACCGCATGATCGAGTACTGCGCCATCTATGACACCAGCACCGGCCGGTTGGAGTGGAAGACCACCGGCCAGCCAGGCGCGGCGCGCAACCAGCGCATTGAGCCGACCATGGCGGCGCTGGTCATGCCGTATTCGGCGTATATCGCACTCCCAGACGACCTCCAGCCGCTGAAGGCCGCCGTGATCGACCTGGTCAACGCTGGCGCTGGCGAGTTCCGCAAGCGGTTCATCACCGACGTGCCGGGACAGATGGGAACCTACCAGAACAAGGAAGCGGAGGCGCGGCGCTGGGCGAGCGGGGATGATCCGGCGACGGTGCCGTACCTCGCCGCCGAGGCCAGCGCCACGAACCGCATGATCGACGCGCTCGCTGCCGAGGTGGTCCAGGTTGCGGACGCCTGGCGCGCTCTCGACGTCAAGATCGAGGCGCGGCGCCGGAAAGCCACGGTCGAGATGATCGCCGCAGACAACATCGCCGCGATTGTCGCGGCGGGCATGGTGGACTGGCCGGCGCTGCTTACTCCCTGACCGGGACACAGCGGAGCTCCCCATGACCGACGTACCCACGGCGCCAGCTACAGACGAGCCCTCGGCCGAGGAACTGGCGGCCGCGCAGGCACTGATCGAGCGCGGCCGCACCGCGTTGATGGCGAAGCTGAAGGCAGTCGCGCCCAAAGCGCAGGAGCTGGTGGACGTCGACGGCTTTGCCGCGCTCCTCGCCAAGGCGACCGAGCTGCGCAGCGAGATCAGCCCGGACCAGCCGCTTTACGCGCATCTCAACGCCATCGTGCTGGGCATGACAGGTGTGCAGGCCGATATCGCGCTCGCCGCGACGGTGCCGGCCGCCTGACATGCTGGCGCGGCTGCGCACCTGGACGCATGCGTGGCTCGTCGCCTTCGACGGGGTGGCGCAGGTCTCGATTTTCGGGTGGCCCTACCTGTTCGGGAAGGCGCCGCTCCCTAGCCCGTACGAGACGATCAGCAGCCGGGCCGGTCGCGCGGCGAACGCCGGGAGCCGGTGGGGCATCGTCGCGCAACGGGCGATCGACGGCCTGTTCGGGCTCCTCGGCAGCCAGCCGGGCCATTGTCAGCGCTCGATCGTGCGCGCCGACATCATTGCCGCCGAACTGCCTTAGTAATGGCCGCGGTCGACCCTCTCTTCGCCCAGTGGCTCCAGTCGCCCTCCGAGAAGGTGGTGCGCGCCGATGCCGCCGCCACGGCGCGCTGGGGCGCCAGCGCCGCCGCGTCCGAGCGCCTGACCGGCATCGCCACGCGCGCCGCTGCCCAGATTGAAGCCGATCGCCAGCTCGCCTTCTTCTCGCGCGGGCCGTTCGCCGAGGACGTGCACCAGCTGGTCGGCACCGACTGGGAAGACGAACTCGGCCGCGTGGTCACGCTGTACGGCAGTGGACCAGGTTATGAGGACGGCGCCGACGTCCTGGTGCTGGGCGTCCAGGCCGATCGGGCGACCGGGCTCAGCTCGGTGACCGTTTTGCTGCCTCTGGGAGGCCTCTGATGAGGGAGCTCCTCGTCGTTCGCCCGCTGCCCATAGCGGCGCTCACGGCGTCGCGCGGCGATGATGCCGGGTATCTGCTCAGCCACGATCCAAAAGAGGTCTGGGCCGACACTGCCGTCGGCAGCGCCGCGACCTTCTCCGTCGACCTGGGACAGGTCCGAAACATCGACACGATCTTCCTCGGCCATCTCCGCCCGCCGGCGCAGACGGCCAGCTGGACGATCACCGGTGGCATCGCCGACACCGCGACATCGATCCAGGCGGCGACGCCGTTGCGCGTTCCCGATGCGGCGGGGGACTTCCCCGAAACGAGTCATGCGCTCTGGCACGGCTCTGCGATCACCGCCCGCTACCTGTCTATCTCCGTAAGCCAGCCCGCCGGCGCCGCACCGCTCACCGCCGGCGTGCTGCTGGTCGGGCGGGCGTTCGTTGCCGAGCTGGGGCAGGAATGGGGGGCGGGACGCCAGATCATCGACACGGGAACCGCGACGTCGCTGCCCTCCGGCGGCTTCGCCGTGGTAGAGGGTGCGCGCAAGCTGTCGTTCAAGTGGACGTTCGGCGATCTCAGCGAGGACGAAGCCGACCAACTGGAGTTGAGCGGGATCGCGCTGGGCACGACGATGCCGGGGCTGGTGGTCGAGAACGCCGATCCGACGCCGGGGCTGCTCCGGCGCATCCGCTATGGCCTGTTCAAGGTCTGGCAGCCCTTCGAGCGGCGGAACAAGCGACAGACCCGGTGGGAAGTCGCGATCGAGGACTGGGGCGCCGCGCCGGCGCCGCGCCCGACGCTGATACCCACCGCTACTCCCTCGCCGCCGCCGACCGTACAGTCCCGCCCCTCGATCGCGAGCGATGGTACGCCGCAGGTCGGTGAAACCCTGACGGGCCAGAGTGGTGCTTACGCCAATGGCAGCGTCTCGGGGCGAGCCTGGCTCCGGGGCACCACTGTGTTGTCGAGCGCCGCAGCGTACACGCCAACCTCAGTGGGTTCGCTTGTCTTCCGCGAGTTCATCACAGGCGGCGGCGCAACGATTCAGGCCGATAGCGATCAGGTCACGGTGGCCGCTGCGACGGTTACGCCCACGCCCACGCCCACGCCCACGCCGAGTCAGATCACGATCGACCAGTTCGTTACCCGCTCCGGCAACACCTACACCTTCACCGCCCGTCGCACGACGAACCTGTCGAGCGCCGAAAGCAGGACGATCAATATCGCCGGCAGCACAAGCTATGCTCCCGCCGCGACCGCGGCCGACTTCGGCGGTGCCTTCCCAGTTCTGACCGCGAACTTTGCCGCTGGCGCCAATACCGCTCAATTCCAGGTGACCTCACCGGTCGCTCAGCCGGAGTAGTCTGATGGCAGACAACCTCACCATCGTCGAAGGCACGTTCGTCACCGGCAAGTTCGGGCAGGCGCTACAGCTGTCGGGCAACTCCAACGGCTCCGGTACGCCAGGCAGCGCGGCCGTCAGCTCCGGCCGCATCCCAGCGACCGGCGCGTTTTCGATCGGACAGTTCTTCAAGCGCAACGGCAACCCGTCTCGTCTGGAGATCATATCCTCCCAAGCTTCGTTCTTTCGCATGGCGATCCAGGCCAACGGTCAGATGGACGCCACGTTCGGAGGGGCCAATGGCATCCTGCTGGTAACCAGCAGCCCCGTCGTGACCGACAACGCATGGCATTACGCGGAATTCGTGTTCACCGGCGCGACCAATGGCACCAGCGTCACGGCGAAGGTCTATTTGGACGGCGCCCTTCTCAATTCCACCACCCTGACCGAGACGGCCTCCGCCGCCGATCGAGCCGCCTCGGGTGAATACCTCGCGTTCGGCCGCTTCAGCAACTCGGCGAACTTCTACAATCTGGCGGGGTGGATCGATGAAGCTGCGGTCTGGAACTATGATCACGGCGGCGTGGTGCCGACCGCAGCGATTGCCAACAACGCTGCCGGCCTGGTCAACCTCTACCACTTCGACGGCGATGGTACCGACAGCAGGGTTGCTCCCGCGGTAGGGGTGACGATCGCGCGCGACAATGCGGTGATCTACTACGCGCCGAACGCCTGGGATGAACGCGGATCGGAGCGCGTTGCCAACAGCAACGGCGCCTATCTGAAGTTCGATTTCACCGGGACCAGCCTCTCTCTGAATTTGACCGCGCTCGCGACCGGCTTGGTGCCGCCCGTCGCCGGCGGCGCGGCTTATCCAGCGATCGGCTGGTTCATCGACGACCAACCAGAGGCGTACGCCAGCCTCGTGGGTGGGCAAACGAACCTTGTGCTGGCTTCGGGGCTGGCCGCGGGCACGCACCACGCCTACGTCTTCTTGCGCAACATGCCCGGCAACGACCGGTGGAACTGCGCATCAGCCTTCCGCTTGGTCAGCTTCGGGCTTGATGCAGGCGCGACGGTGTCGGCCCCTTCTGGTCCGTTCGTGATCCAGAGTAAGATCGCGATTTTTTGGGGGGACAGCACCTGGGAGGGCGAGCGGTCGCGCGACAACAGCGGGCCACCCGTGGGCGGCAATCCGATGGACACAGTCGTTCCGCTGCTCGGTAAAGCGCTCGGCGCCGAGTACGGCCACCTCGCCTATGGCGGCACCGGCTACGACTTGGACGGGCCGGTGCAGTCGGGCAGCGTGCCCAGGAACAACCAGGCCTACGCATACTATTCCAGCGGTCGCCCTCGTTTGGTGAGCGGCCTGTTCCCGACGCAGCCTGACTACCTGTTCAACGGGCACGGCATCAACGGCGCTGGATCCCTAACGCAGGCGATCATCGCCACGTCGATCTCGCAGATGCGCGCAGCGGCGCCGAATGCCTGGCTGATCTACGTGGTGCCGCTGGGCGGTTGGGGCCGCTCCGTCATCACGGCCGCCGTGAATGCCGCTCGGGTGGCCGGCGACGCAAAGGTGGCGCTGATCGACCTTGGTGCAGGTGTTTACGACCAGGGAGTGCAGGGCAACCCGGCAGGCGCGGTGGGTACGACTGCGACTGGCAACGCGCGCTCCTCGGACAATCTCCACTATCTCGCGCGCACTAATGCGGAGGCGGCGGTGGCCTATATGAAGCAGCTTCAGCACGTCCTTGAGCCACGGCGTTTCGCGGTCGTGGCATCATGATACGCCTAGTGCGCTACCTCTTAACGCGCTTGATCGGGCAGCGTTCTCACCCTCACGACTATCCCTATTGAAGCTATCTAATGCTGTAGCAGCCATGCCTGCATCAGGCGGACTTGCTCCGCAGCCGCGTCCGCGTTCGTCCTGGCGAGCGGGTGGATGTGGTCGGCAGATACATTGTTCAACGCTCCCGTGGCAAATGTGCCTGCGGGTGCTCCATTCATACCGTATTCGAAGCGTGCGCCGAGGTCGATCAACGCCAGCTTCTTGTCGCCGGCGGCAATCGCGGTGTTCGTTGCCGACGTGATAACCGATCGGCTCCAGCCACCCTGTGGCACAAGCATGAATATCCACGCTGAAGGCGCCCCGGCGCGCATGTTGCTGATGCCTTTGGCGACGTCGACTGCCGTCAACGTCGTCGTGCCGTTGGCACCATGGTAGCAGAGGACGTAGTCGGTTTGCGCCGCAAAGCGCGTTCCGGCCATCCGGGATCGACCAGCGGAGTAGAGCCGGTAAGCCTTGTTGAAACGTGGCACGTTGCCTGCCAGCGCATTTGCATCGACCGCGAACCCGGCCATGCCGTAGCCGAGCTGGCCGTACTCGGCGTCCAGCGCCTTGGCGATGATCGGCACGACGCTGAGCATCGCGCTCCCGCCGGCCGGTGGGGGCGCCTGAGAGATGCTGCGCTCGCCTTCGGTGATGCTGTCACCGAAGAACAGCATGCTCTTCGGTCGAACGGTGATCGGGCCGGACGGGGGCAGCACCTTGCCATCCATGTCTACATCAAACCCTTGCAGGAGGAGCGCCGAGCTTCGGTCCCAGCGTCCGTTCCCAGGCATGTTGCGGAGAACGATGAAGGCGTGGTGCCGGCCCCGGGTCAGTTGTTGCGCGAAAGAAAAGGTTGTCGCGCCTTGTTCAGCCGTCAGAACCACGGGCGCTGCATCATCAATATAGGCCGAGAACGTCGGGTAGCCGATCTCCTTGCCAAGCGCTGCGGTGCGCATAGCAAGGCTTGTGCCGGTGAAGTCGAATTTTACATAGCTGCCGTTGCTGTTGGCGATCCGGTGCTGCCCATCGTCGTCCCAGACCCCAGGAGCATAGTAGAGCGCCGGATCCAGACGAGACACTGCTCTGTTCGCCGGCCTCGCGCCTCGGTGAGCATAGAGTGCCACGGCAGTAGCGATCATCAAGGCGATCGCGACAGCGATCAACCACGGGCGGCTTTGCTTAAGCGTCTGGTGCACGCCAATGCCCTAAGGGGGCATCGAGGTGGTGTCGATGGTAGCCGTGGGAGGAGACCGCTGGCGGGGAAGGTATGCGGACCGGCTTAGCTGCCTCTGATTGGCCTCTCAGCCTCAGCGAGCTGTCGAGGCAGTGCTCCAGACTCTCTTGTCAAAGACTCCAGGAGGTCTTGTCCCGCTACACCGAACTTCGAGGGGGGCACCCCCGTATGCCGGCAATAGCGATCGATCTTCACTA
>CAXTDH010000002.1:0-4418 GCA_964242405.1 uncultured Rhizobacter sp.
GGGCGCTGCGTGAACGCCTCTACACCGCCTTTGTCACCCGCGCCAGCGAGTTCGGGCCACCCGAGCAGGACAACACCGCCTTGATGCGCGAATTGCTGGAATTGCGCCAGGAAGAGGCGCAATTGCTCGGTCATGCCAATCCGGCCGAGCAGTCGCTGGTGCCGAAGATGGCGGAGTCCCCTGCCGAGGTGACGCGCTTTCTCGAAGACCTGGCGCGGCGTGCCCGGCCGGGTGCCGAGCGCGATCTGGCGGAGCTCGAGGAGTTCGCCCGAGCGGAACTCGGCATCGACTCGCCGCAATCCTGGGACAGGCCCTTCGCCAGCACCCGGTTGAAGGAGCAGCGCTACGCCTTCAGCGAGCAGGAGGTCAAGCAGTACTTCACCGAGCCGAAGGTGGTCGCCGGCCTGTTCCACATCGTCGAGACGGTGTTCGAAGTGCGCATCCGGCCGGACGTCGCCCCCGTGTGGCACCCGAGCGTGCGCTTCTTCCGTATCGAGCGGCCCGCGCCCGGTGGCGACGAACGCCAGCCGCCGCAACTCGTCGGCCAGTTTTACCTCGACCTTTTCGCCCGTGCCGGCAAGCAGTCGGGCGCCTGGATGGACGATGCCCGCGACCGTTGGGCCCGCCCCGACGGTTCGCTGCAGACGCCGGTCGCTCACCTGGTCTGCAATTTCGCGCCGCCGGTCACGGCGGGCGGCGTTTCCCAGCCGTCCTTGCTGACCCACGACGACGTGGTCACGCTGTTCCACGAGTTCGGCCATGGCTTGCAGCTGATGTTGACCCGCATCGAAGATCTGGGCGTGTCGGGCATCTCGGGCGTCGAGTGGGACGCCGTCGAGCTGCCGAGCCAGTTCATGGAGAACTTCTGCTGGGAATGGGACGTGCTCAAGCACCTGACCGCCCATGTCGACACCGGGGAGGCCATGCCCAAGGCGCTCTTCGACCGGATGCTGGCGGCGCGCAACTTCCAGACCGGCCTGCAGACGCTGCGCCAGGTCGAGCTCGCGCTGCTCGACATGCGGCTGCACACCGAGGCCGATGCGGCCGGCCGGATCAGCGAGATCGTCGAATCGGTGCGCGCCGAGGTGGCGGTGGTTTCGCCGCCGCCGTTCGCCCGGACGCTCAACACCTTCACCCACATCTTCGACGGCGGTTATGCGGCCGGCTACTACAGCTACAAGTGGGCGGAGGTGCTGTCGGCCGATGCCTGGAGCGCCTTCGAGGAAAGCAGCGACGGGCCCGCGGGCGTGTTGAACGTGGACACGGGCAGGCGCTTCCGCGAGAACGTGCTCGAGACGGGCGGCAGCCGCAGCACGATGGAAAACTTCAAGGCCTACCGCGGCCGCGAGCCGCAGATCGACGCCCTGTTGCGCCACAGCGGCCTGGTATGACAACAGGCAAAAGCCCGCCTCGTCTGTCGGGGGTCGGTACCGGTAAAGCTGTGGTCGTCCTGCTGATGGCGTCGATCGCGGCCGGGGTGCCGGCACAGACGACGATCCCCTACAAGGTCATCGGTGCCGACGGCAGGGTGACGTACACCGATCGTCCGACGCCGGGCGAGGGTCGGATCACACCGGTCGTCGCCGTGACGGGCGCCATCGGCGCCACCGGAGCGCCGCTGCCGATCGAGCTGCGGCAGCCCGTGGCCCGCTATCCCGTGACGCTCCACCTGGCCGAGGTCGACTGCCAACCGTGCGTCGCCGCCCGCCAGTTGCTTCGCCAGCGGGGTGTTCCCTACAGCGAGCGCCTGGTGACCAGCGCAGACGACGCCCTGGCCCTCGAGCGGCTGTCGGGCGGGCGCGAGTTGCCGACGCTCACCATCGGCTCGCAGATCCTCCGTGGCCTGGCGCCCGAGGTCTGGATGTCGTACCTGGACGCGGCCGGCTATCCCAGGGAATCGAGACTGCCCGTCGGCTATCAGTTCTCACCGGCAACGCCCTTGGTCATGCAAGCGCCGATACCGGTACCGGCATCGCGGGCAGCAGCGAATGACCCGCGCGACGCGCCCACGCTCCCGAACCTGCCCAACGCCTCCGGCATCCGGTTCTAGAGCCGTCCGCCGCCGGTCGGCTGATCAGCCACCGAACCCCTGCCTGGCCGTCGCGTTCACTGCTTCTACGGCTTCTACTGGGTCCAACGGGCCGACCGCGTCCGCCACCTCCACTGAACCGAACGCCTCGACCGTCGACAACAGGATCTGCGTCCGGATCTCGGAGGCAGCTTCGACGGTCTTCAGTTTGCGGGTCATGACGTTGGTGCGGGTTTGTGCCAGATCGATCTGGCCGCTCGCTTCATCGAGCTTCTTCTTGGTCTTCGCGAGCACGTCACCGAATTTGCCGAACTCGGTCTTGACCGCACCCAGCACCTCCCAGACCTCGGCCGAGCGCTTCTCCAGCGCCAGGGTCCGAAAGCCCATCTGCAGGCTGTTGAGCGTGGCCAGCAGTGTGGTCGGGCCGGCGAGCATCACCCGGTGCTGACGCTGCAGCAGCTCCATCAGGCCCGGCCGCCGGATCGCTTCCGCGTACAGGCCTTCGGTGGGCAGGAAGAGGATGGCGAACTCGGTGGTGTGCGGATGGCCGACGTACTTGTCGTGGATCGACCGGGCCTCGGCACGCAGCCGGGTCTCGATCGCCCGGCCAGCTGCCTCCGCTTCCGGCTTGTTGGCCTGCTCCTGCGCCTCGAGCAGGCGCTCGTAGTCCTCACGCGGAAACTTGGCATCGATCGGCAGCCAGAGCGGCATGCCGTCGGTGCGGTGACCGGGCAGCTTGATCGCGAACTCGACTCGCGCGCCGGTGCCGGGGATGGTTTCGACGTTGGTGGCGTACTGGTCGACGGTGAACACCTGTTCGAGCAGGCCGGCGAGCTGCACCTCGCCGAAGATGCCGCGGCTCTTGACGTTGTTGAGCACCCGGTTGAGGGAACCGACGTCCTTCGCAAGACCCTGCATCTCGCCCAGGCCGCGGTGCACCTGGTCCAGGCGGTCGGCGACTTGTCGAAAGCTTTCGCCGAGCCGCTGCTGCAGCGTCGCCTGCAACTTCTCGTCGACGGTCGCCCGCATCTGCTCGAGCTTGCGCTCGTTGTCGGTCTGGATCGCCAGCAGCCGCTGCTCGACGGTGTTGCGGACTTCCGTCATTCGCTGGTCGTTCGACTGCGTCAACGCCCGCAACTGGTCGCCCAGCGTGTCCGAGAAGCGGCGCAGGGCGAGCGCCTGCTGCTCCGCCGTCCGCGCCAGCGTCGCGTCTTGAGCCTCCCGGGCCTCCAGTGCCTGGCGCGTCAGTGCCTGGGTGCTGGCACGCAGGGTGTCGGCGAGGTGCTGCTGGGTCGCGGCCAGCTGGGTGCGAAAGCTGTCGATCTGCTCGTTCTGGGTGCGTGCCACGTCGCCTTGCTGGGCCAGCAGCGTCTGTTGGAAGCTCGCGAGCACCAGCGACAGCTCCTGGCGCGTGGCGGTCGCGCTGCGGGCGACTTCGTCGCGCAGCACCCGTTCCAGACGCTCGCCGTCGGCATGCAAGGCAGCGAACCGGCCCGTATCGCTGCGCCGCAGCGCAAGCCAGCCAGTCAGCAGCAAAAGCGACAGCAGCAGGACGACGGTCGCGAGCGAGGCCCAATCAGTTTGCATCGACGAATTCACTGTGCATCCACGAATTGTCGCAGCCGGTGCCGGCGCGTCTCAGCGTCTTGCCGTCGGTCGTCGTTCGCCGCGCCCGGGGCGCTCGGGCGCCTCGCCCGACGCCGCTCAGCCGCCCTGCCGAGGGCCGCGCACCAGCCAGCGATCGATGCCGTCGAATACCGCCTGCACCAGCAGCGCCAGTGCGGCGGCCGGCAGTGCGCCTGCCAGCATGGCGTCGGTGTCGTTGACCGCCAGCCCGGCGACGATGCGCTCGCCGAAGCCACCGGCACCGATGAAGGCGGCCATGGTCGCGGTGCCGACATTGATGACGGCGGCGGTCTTGATGCCGGCCAGGAGCGTCGGCGCGGCCAGCGGCAGCTGCACCAGTCGCAGCGTCTGGCGCGGCGTCATGCCGAGCGAAAGCGCCGCCTGCGCCAGCCCCGCCGGTACCGTCTGCAAGCCGGCATGGGCGTTGCGCACGATCGGCAGGAGGGCATACAGGACGAGCGCGATCAGTGCCGGCACCAGGCCGATGCTGCCCAGCAAGGCGATCAGAAAGGCGAGCAACGCGAGCGACGGGATGGTCTGCAACACCGCGACCGTACCGAGCAACCAGGCTGCGCTGCGCGGCCAGCGCCAGGCCGCAATGCCGAGCGGCACGCCGGCCGCGATCGCGACGGCCAGCGACCCGAACACCAGCACCAGGTGCTGCCAGGCGAGACGGCCGAAATCCGGCGCGAACAGCCGGCCCATCAGGCTGCCGCGTACTGGAGGCGGCACTGTCCCTTTTACGCTGGGGCTGCCGACACCG
>CAXTDH010000002.1:4428-23730 GCA_964242405.1 uncultured Rhizobacter sp.
ACCTCCGCGAAGGCAAGGCCGTCGAGTTCGACTTCGGCATTCATCGCGATCATCGCAGCCGCGTCGATGCGGTGCTCGAGCCCGCGCAGCGGCCGCTCGTCGACGCCCGCCCGCATCAGCAGGACAGCGTCGTATTTCGGGAAGAAGCCGAGGTCGTCGTCGAGCACCCGAAGTCGCTCACGGCCGACCTTGGCGTCGGTCGAGTAGATATCGATGAGGTCGACGCGGCCCGAGCGAAGCGCGTCGTAGGCGAGCCCGTGGTCCAGCCCAGGCGGCGCCGCGAAGCGCAGGCCGTAGGCCGCAGTCAACGCCGCCCAGCCGTCGCCGCGCTGCAGGAATTCGTGCGAAAGCCCGAGCCGCAGCTGCGCGGCAGCGGGCTTCAGCAAGTCGGAGATCTTCGCGATACCGAGGGCGTCGGCGCGGGCCTCGGGCATCGCCAGCGCATAGGTGTTGTTGAAGCCGAGCGGCACCGCGGCCTTCAAACCGCGGGTGGCCAACAACACGTTCAGCTCGGCGAGCGTCGGGTTGCCTTGTTGCTTCAGGAGTTCACGAACGATGGTGCCGGTGTACTCGGGGTAGATATCGACCGCTCCGCTCGCGAGCGCCTGTTCCAGGATGCCGGTATTGCCAAGACCTTGTCGGTGCTCCGCCGGCACACCGCTCGCTTCCAGCGTCTGCCGCACGATCTCGCCGAGGATGTACGACTCCGTGAAGCGTTTGGAGCCGACGACCAACTTGTCGGCAGCGTGCAGCGGAGCCCAGGCGAGCAGCAGAGGTAAGAGAAAGATCCAGCGCGTGGTCCGGTACCGGGTCATGCCCCATTCTGACAGGCCGACCGTAGGAGCACTCCGACACTCGACCGAGTGCTTTCAGGTTTGTTGCTACCTGCTAAATACGGCAGACTCGACCGCAATATTGTGTCGTCGTATCTTAATGAGCTGGGTTCGCGAGTGATCAAGACAACAACGCCGCTCGATCGCGCCGTTCCCTCACCGCACGGGCTTGCACCATCGAAGTCGGATTTGCCGGCCCCCTCATGACACCACTCAAAGCCTTCATCGTCGAAGACAGCCCGGTCATTCGGGAGAACCTTGTCGCCGCGCTCGAAGAACTCGCACCGGTGGAGGTGGTCGGAACAGCCGATGACGAGCCGACTGCCGTCAGCTGGCTGGCCCAGCGGGTCACCGGCATCGATCTCGTGATCGTCGACATCTTCCTGAAGAGTGGCTCGGGTCTGGGTGTATTGAGGGCTGCGGCCGAATCCCGGGGCAGGACGAAGCTGATCGTGCTCAGCAACTACGCCACGCCCGACATGCGGCGCAAGTGCATCGACCTCGGCGCCAGCCGGGTGTTCGATAAATCCAATGAAATCGACGCTCTGATCTTGTATTGCAGCCGGCTGGCTGGCGGCGAGAGCGGCTTCGGTCAGCTGGCGGCGAGCTGAGACGTCCTGATCGCGCCTGCGAGCAACGCAGGCGCTCTTACTGGATCAGCCCATTCTTCAACGCGTAGTACGTCAGGTCGCTGTTGGACTCGAGGTTCATCTTTTCCATCACCCGAGTTCGATAGGTGCTGACGGTCTTGACGCTCAGTGACATGCTGTCAGCCATGTGGCCGATCGTTTCGCCCTTGGCCAGACGCAGGAACACCTGGAACTCGCGCTCGGACAAATGCTCGTGCGGCGGCTTGTCGCCACCGCCGGAGAGCCCGTCGGCCAGCAGTTCGGCCACGCCTGCCGTGATGTACTTCCGGCCGCGATAGACCGTGCGGATCGCCTTGACGATCTCCTCCGGATCACACTCCTTGTTGAGGTAGCCACTCGCGCCCTGGCGCAGCAAGGTGGTGGCGTAGTGTTCCTCGGGGAAGCCCGACAAGATCAGCACCGGCAAGTCCGGCGCCCTCGCCTTGATGGCGGCGAGCGCATCGACGCCACTCTGATCGGGCATCGACAAATCCATGAGCATGACGTCGACCTCGCCCTTGCGCAGGATGTCGAGGGCCTCCCGGCCATTCGACGCCTCGGCAACGACGGTCAGATCGACCTGCTCCGAAAAGAACTGTTTCAGCCCCGCACGCACAATGGCGTGGTCGTCGATGATGGCGATACGAATCATGGCGGCGTGCTGGACGTTGGTGATGAACAAACTCAAGTTTAGGGGCAAGCGATGCCGATGACCATGCTTTCGCGCTTCCGCCAGAGCCCGTTCGCTTTTCCGCTCGCTGCACTCACGGCACTCTTGATGTTTTTCATCAGCGAGACGTCCTACCGCGAGGCGTCTCTCGCGCTTGGCCGGCTCGACGAGATGAGCAATATCCGGCTCACGATCCAGACGCTCCGGCGCAGCCTGACCGATGCCGAGACCGGCCAGCGCGGCTACCTGCTGACCGGGCGTCGTGAATACCTCGAACCGTATTACTCGTCGTTGGGTGCGGTCGGCGAATCGCTCGCCAGCCTCAATGCCTACTACCGCGACGACGCCGCTGCCGCACCGCTCATGAAAGCCGTGAGCATGGCGGCGCGTGACAAATTGTCCGAATTGGCCGAAACCCTGAAGCTCTACGATGCCAGGCGCGAAGGCGACGGTCCGAACTGGCGCGAACTGCTCCTGAGCAACATCGGCAAGGAAAAGATGGACGCTGTCCGAAACGTCAGCGAACAGCTGCTTCGTTTCGAGTCCGACAAGGTCGCGGCGACTCGCCAGGGCATCTTCCAGACGATGTGGCTGGGCCGCATCGGCGTGGCCGCGATGGCGGCGCTGAGCCTGCTCGCGCTCTACATGTACCTGCGGCAGACCGCTGCCCTGGAGCGCCAGCGCAAGAGCCAGCAGGCGCTGTTGAGCGCCGAGCGCGACAACCTCGAGCGTGAGGTCACCGCCCGCACCGAGCAGCTGACCGAGCTGGCGCAACACCTGCAAACGGTTCGCGAAGACGAGCGCAGTCGCATTGCCCGAGAACTTCACGACGAGCTGGGCGCCCTGCTGACGGCTGCCAAACTCGACGTCGCTCGTCTCAAATCAAGGCTCGGCAGCCAGCAGACGCCGGAAGTGATCGAGCGGCTCCTGCACCTGAACGAGGCGTTGAACAGCGGCATTGCCCTCAAGCGGCGAATCATCGAGGACCTGCGCCCATCGTCTCTGAGCAACCTGGGCCTGACCGCGGCTCTCGACATCCTGACCCGTGAATTCGGCGAGCGCAGCGAAATGGAGGTTCACTGCAGCCTGGAGCCGGTCCGCCTGACGCCTGCGGGTGAGTTGACGGTGTACCGCATGATCCAGGAGGCATTGACGAATGTGTCCAAGTACGCGCAGGCGACGCAGGTCGAAGTCGAGCTGTATCCGAAAGGCGCCGAGGTGCGCGTGGCCGTGCGCGACAACGGCCTCGGTTTCGACGTCCACAAACCACGGGTCAGCGCCCATGGCCTGCTCGGCATGCGCTATCGACTGGAGGCCGAAGGCGGGCGGTTGATGCTGACATCGACACCGGGCCATGGCACGCTCCTCGAGGCGGTGCTGCCTGGCAACGTCAACGGTGGTCCGGAGGGCGCAGGCACCGCTGCAAAGGCATTGGAGACACATTCAGGTTGACTCCAACCGGGGGCCTGCCCGGGTGGGCGTCCTACAGGTGATGACTCGGTCACCTGACAAACCACCGGCAAAGCGACCTATCGGCGCACTCAACAGCGGTTGTCACACTGCAGTCATCGTTTTCGATATTGGAGACGTGCTCCCGGCCAAACGAGCCCACTTCCGGAACCGACATGCTCCATTGTGCGGTCGCCTTTTTCGCTGTCGGTCTGATTGCCGCGTTTTCGGGGTTCGGTGGGTTCGCCGTCGCATCGGTCGGCTTGGCCGAGGGGCTGTTCGTGATGTTTGCGGTACTGTCCGTTGCCGGCTACCTGCTGCGCCTCTTTCGTGGCGTGCCCACTGGTCGGCAACTTGAATATCCTCCCCACCTCCAAAAGGAATGACCCTGCCCACACCCGCCTCCGACCCCCTATCTTCTAGCAACGTCAAGCCGCTGTCGCAACAAGCTGGCGCGATGGCTGAAAACGCTGCTGACAGTGCATCGAGTGCCTTGCGTGCCACGCAGAGCGCCACCAACGAGGCCTTCGACCGGATGAGCGACAAGGTCGAGGATGCGAAAAACCTCGCGGCGCCGCTGATCAGCCGTCTGACGGCACAAGCGGAAGCCGCTGCACGGCGCGGTGCCGATGTGGTTCGTGACACCTCGGCGCAATTGAAGGAGAAGGCGGCCCAGGCACAGGAAACCACCGTCGGCTACATCAAGGAGGAGCCGATGAAAGCCATCCTGATCGCCGCCGCCACGGGCGCGGCCTTGATGGGCCTGATCAGCCTGATGACGCGTTCCAGTAACGACGACTGACCGCCGCGGCCACCTGCGGCCCTCGGTGTCGACAAGGCGCACGCTTGTGCGCCTTTTTCTTGGGCGGTGCAAGGCACGGTTTCACGGAGTATCGGTGTCCTACACCCCCTGAACACGGGGGATGACAGACGGTTTTCGGGGGAACCCTTACAGTCGGGCCATCGGGAACCGCGTCGGCTCCCTGTTTCAGGAATTACCGATGAACCTCCACGCTTCTACCTTGCCGCGCTGGAACACCTCATCGTTTGCGGCCACGGGCGAAACGCTGGCACGCGATATTTCATTCCTCGGCGCTCATTTCGAGCGCTGCAACGGCTGCAAGGGCCGTTGGTTCAGCATGCGATGCGCGCTCGAGGCGGTTCATTCATTCGTGGCGCCGCGGGTCGTGACAACCATGGTCTTGGCGGCTGGAGTGGTCGCCATGGTTGCCGCCGCCCTGTAGGGCATGGCTCGGCGCGGCCTCGCGCCGTTTTCAATCGATGCTTCGCCACTTGCCCTACGGCTGCTCGACCCCGCGCGCGGCCGGCTCGATCCGCCGATCCGGTCGGAAATTTTCGGTCCGGAGCGCTTTGCACAGCACGGCCGCAGCCTCGGCGAGACGCATCAGGCCGACCACTCACGGCGACACACGAATGCCTTCTTCCCCCGCCTGAGCGACAACGTCCGGGTCCTGCGTGAAGCCCAGGATTACATCGGGACGCAGGCGAGAACGGGCTATGACGTCAGCCCGGCGGCTGAATGGCTGCTCGACAACTTTCATCTGATCGAGGGGCAACTCCAGGAAATCAACGACGGCCTGCCGCGTCGGTATTTTCGCGATCTGCCGGTGTTGCTCGAGCCGCCGCTCGCCGGGCTGCCACGTGTCTACGGCGTTGCCTGGGCCTTCGTTGCGCATACCGACGGTGCCTTCGACGAAGCACTGCTGACGCGCTTTCTCACCGCCTATCAGGAAACCCGTGAACTGACGCTCGGCGAGCTCTGGGCCCTGCCGACGACGCTGCGCGTGGTGCTGGTCGAAAATTTGCGGCGCCTCGCCGAGCGGGTTGCCGTCAACAAGTCGGCGCGCGAACTGGCCAATGGCCTCTGCGACCGGATCGACACCTGCACCCGGGATGAACTCGACGCCATCGTCGACGCGCTGCAACAGCGCGGTGCGGCGAGCACATTTTTCGTGCAGATGGCTCAACGGCTGCGCGACCACCGCCCGAGCGGTGAGTTTCGCCCGGACGAATGGCTGCGCCAGGCACTGCCCGATGTGGCGGCGGTGCAGGTCGAGCAGCCGGTCGAACAGGCGGCGGACAACCTGTCGGTCAGCAATGCGATCGGCTCGCTGCGCCTGATCGGCAACGCCGACTGGCAAGACATCATCGCCGCCACGAGCGCGACCATGCAGTTGCTGCTGAGCTCCACCGCGTTCGCCGCCGAACGCGAGGACACGCGCGACCAGACGCTGCATGCCGTCGAGCGCCTGGCTCAGGAAAGCCGCCGCAGCGAGAGCTCGGTTGCCCGGATCCTGCTGGAGCTGATGGATGGGGACCGCGGTGTCGCGAGCGAGGCCCCGACCGCTCGTGCGAGCGCTGCAGGCCATTGGCTGCAAGGGGGCGGCCGGCCGGTGCTGACCGGCCTGCTGGGCATCGACGAACGCAGGCTGCGGATCTGGCGGCGGTGGCGCCGTCGGGCGGCCCTGCCGACCTACCTCGGCATCCTGGCGGTGGCGACCGCCTCGCTGGTCGGCTGGATGCTGGTGCGTCACAGCGCCGCGCTGCCGAGCGCAGATGCGCCGTTGTGGCTCGCGCTGCTGACCGGTGCCCTGATGCTGTTTCCGGCTTCCGAGGCGGTGGTGGCGGTCATCAACCGGTTGATCGGCGAATCGGCCGTGCCCACGCGCCTGCCGCGGCTCGCGCTGACCGGGGGCATTCCGGCAGAGCACCGGGTGATGGTCGTCATTCCCGGCATGCTGACCAGCGCCCGGGCGGTTCGGGAGCTGGCGCAGCGGCTCGAACTGCACCATATCGCCAACCCCGAGCCGCAGGCGCAGTTCGCCCTCCTGACCGACTGGGCGGACGCCCCCGAGGAGCGCATGCCGACCGATCAGGCGCTGCTCGACGAGGCGCTGGCCGCCATCGAGGAGCTGAATGCGCGCCATCCGGTACCGCCCGGAGAAGGCCGCCGCTTCCTGTTGCTGCACCGGCCACGCAGTTTCAGCGAGACCGAGCAGCGCTGGATCGGCTGGGAGCGCAAGCGGGGCAAGTTGGAACAGCTCGTCGCGCTGCTGGCGGCATGGGCCGACGCCAGCGCATCGGGCCCGTTCTCGGACTTCGGCGAGTCGTCACGCCCACGGGCCCTGACGCGCTATCTGGTAACGCTCGACGGCGACACCGGCCTGCCCCCGGGCCGTCTGCGCGAGCTGGTCGGCATCGCCGCTCATCCGGACAATCAACCGGTCGTCGATCCCCGGACGCGAAGCGTGACCAGTGGCTACGGCATCCTCCAGCCGCGCCTGGCCACGCCGTTGCCCAGCGCGAGCGAGGCGACGCGCTTCCATTGGCTCTTCTCGGGCCAATGCGGCATCGACCCGTACAGCGCCGCGAGCTCCGAGGTCTACCAGGATGTGTTCGGCGAGGGCACCTTCACGGGCAAGGGGCTGATCCACGTCGCCGCCGCCCATGCCGTCCTCGACCGTCGCCTGCCCGAAGGACAGGTGCTGAGCCATGACCTGCTCGAAGGATCGCTGGCCCGCTGCGCGACAGTGACCGACATCTCGCTGATCGAGGACGCGCCCTTCCACGCCGATGTCGCCGCCTCGCGAGTCCACCGCTGGACGCGCGGCGACTGGCAGCTGCTGCCCTTCCTGTGCTCCAACAGCGCAACCGCCGGGCGGGGGATCCGCGCCATCAATCGCTGGAAGATGCTCGACAACCTGCGCCGCTCGCTGGTCGCGCCGATGTCGCTCGGCTTGCTGCTGCTGGCACTCGCCAGCGATGTCGTCTCGCCCTGGGCAGCGTTGAGCCTGGTATTCGCCGCCTTCACCGCCGGGCCGTTGATGGGCGCGGTCGCCGGCTTCGCGCCGAGCCGCGACGACATCGCCAAGTTGCACTTCTACCGGCTCGCCGCGGTCGACCTGGTGCGGGCGCTCTGCGGCGGCGCCTGGTATCTGGCGCTGTTGCTGCAGCAGGCCTTGCAAGGCACCGACGCCGTGCTGCGCGCGCTGTACCGGATGGCGATCAGCCGGCGCCACTTGCTGCAATGGACCACGGCCGCTGCGGCGCAGGCGGCGGCTTCGACCCGCTTTGTCGACATCCTTCGCAAGCACCGCGTCGTGCCGCCGCTCGCGGTGGCGCTTTTCTGTGGCCTGTTGGCGATCGGGCCCTCGTCGGCCGGCCTCGCCGCCCTGCTCTGCCTCGCCTGGGCCGGCGGCCCCGTCTGGGTCTGGTGGGTCAGCCGGCCACGCGCCGCGGCGCAGCTCCCGGCGTCGCTGTCCGAGGTCGACAAGACCTATCTGCACGGCGTGGCCCGTGACACCTGGCGGGTGTTCGAACGCTGTGTCGTGGCCGCCGACAACCACCTGCCGCCGGACAACATCCAAGTCACCCCCCACACCCTGGTCGCGCACCGGACATCGCCGACCAACATCGGCCTGTACCTGCTCAGCACCGCCTGTGCCCGGCATTTCGGCTGGATCGGCACCGAGGAACTGCTGACCCGGATGGAGGCGACCGTCGGCACGCTGATCGAGTTGCCGCGCCACCGGGGCCACTTCCTCAATTGGTACGACACCGAGCGCAAGGCGGCCCTGTTGCCGATGTACGTCTCGACGGTCGACAGCGGCAACCTGAGCGGCCATCTGCTCGCCGTCGCCGAGGCCTGCCGTGAACTGGGCGAACATCCCTACGACGAAGCACCGGCGCAACGCGCGCTGGCCGCCTCTCTCGCGGCGCTCGAGGCTGCTCGGCCGCACGATGGGGGTGACGGACCCGATGGGCCGCTCGCCCGGCTTCTGGCCCTGCGCGACCCGCTCGGCCATGCGGCCGACACCGCGGCCGACGGCGTCGACGCGCTCTTGCGAGCGGCGCGCGAGGAGATCGACGCGCGCTCGCCGGCCGAGGAGTCGCCGCTCGCCCACACGCCGCTCGACCGCTTCGCGTGGCATGTCAGGGATCACCTTTCGACGCTGCAGAGTGCGCGCGCCGATCGGCTCGCCGCCCGGCGCTCCCGAGCGGCGCCGAATTCGCCTTCAGGTCCCTCGAAGCTGCCGGAGGCGATCGAAGCCGACGCGCAGCTGCACCCCTCCACGGCCGCGCGCCTGGCGTCCCTCGCTGCCGTCTGCGAACGCCTGGCCTGGGAACCGGACTACGCCTTCCTCTACCACCCCAAGCGCCACCTCTTTCACATCGGCTTCCGGGTGGCGGAGCAGCAGCTCGATGCGAGTTACTACGACCTGCTGGCGTCCGAATCCCGCCTGACGAGCTTGCTGGCGATCGCCAAGGGCGACGTGCCGGTGAGCCACTGGGCGGCGCTCGGGCGGCCCTTCTACGCCGTTCGCACTCTGGCGGGGTTGCGGTCGTGGTCGGGGTCGATGTTCGAATACCTGATGCCGTCGCTGATGCTCGATGAGCCGCGCGGCAGCGTCCTGGACGACGCCAACCGTGCCGCCCTGCTCGAGCAGATCCGCTTCGCCGCCGAGCACCAGGTGCCTTGGGGCGTCTCGGAATCGGCCTACGCGGCCAGCGACCATACCCTCGCCTATCAATACGCGCCGCAAGGCGTTGCGCGCCTGGCGCTGCGGCGCACGCCGCCGGACGAGCTCGTGATCGCGCCCTACGCCACGGCGCTCGCCGCCCTCGTCGCGCCGGCCGACGCGGTGGGCAACTTCCGGCGGATGGAGCTGCTGCAGGCGCGTGGCCAGTACGGCTTCGTCGAAGCGCTCGACTTCACCGCCTCGCGTCAGTCGGCGAGCGAGGGGATGACCCGGGTCAACACCTTCATGGCGCATCATCAGGGGATGACCATCGTCGCGCTGGCCGACGTCCTCCTGCAGGGCCGGCCGCGTCGCTGGGGCATGGCCAACGCCCACATCCGGGCGGTCGCATCGCTGCTGCACGAACGGGCGCCGCGCGAGGTGCCGGTGCTGCGCGCGCCGCCGCCGAGTGCGCTGCCGACCTTGCGCGACCGCCGGCAGCCGGGGTTGTTGCGCGACGTACTGCCCGGGTCGACGGCCGTGTCCCCCACCTATCTGTTGTCGAACGGGCGCTACAGCGTCGCCCTGCGCGCCAACGGGGCGGGCTGGAGCCGCTGGGGCAGCGTCGCGGTCACCCGCTCGCGGGACGACGCCTTGCGCGACGCCTTCGGCAGCTTCTTCCATCTCCGCCTGAACGGGCAGGCGACGGCCGTCTCCCTCACCCAGCACCCGGCGCCGGATCCGGCTGCCGAATACCGCAGCACCTACCACGCCGACCGCGTCTGTTTCGACGCCGCTTGGCCGGAGGTCCAGAGCCAGGTGACCGTCTGGGTCAGCCCCGAGGACGACATCGAGTTCCGGCGCGTGGAGTTGCGCAACGTCGGCGACCGAGCGCTCGATTTCGAACTCATGTCGGCGTTCCAGATCACCCTGGCCGACACCCGGGCCGATGAAGCGCACCCGGCCTTTTCCAACCTGTTCCTGCGGGCCCGCTGGGAGGCCCGGCACGAGGCGCTGATCTTCGAACGCAAGCCGCGGCTGGCGACCGAAAAGGGCTTGCACGCCGCTCATTTCCTGAGTGGCACCGATGGGCAGGTCGTCAGCATCGGTGTGCAGACCGACCGGGCCCGCTGGCTCGGGCGCAACCGCGACGCCAGCCAGCCGCTGGCGTCGTTCGACCCGGCGCCCGACGACGCAGCCGGTGCAGACCCGGTCCCCGGTCTGCTCGATACCGGTCTGGACCCTGTCTGTGCGCTGTCGGTCAGGGTGCGCCTGGCACCCGGCTCGAAACTGCGCCTGACCTTCTGCACGGCCGTCTCGGACAACGGCGAAACCTTGGCCGCCCTGGTCGACCGGTACCGCCAGAAAGGCCCGATCGAGCGCGCCTCGATGATGTCGGCGACCCTGACCGGCATCCGGATGCGCGAACTGCGGTTCGCGGCCGCGAATTTCGCCGCCATCCAGGACCTGACCACCGCGCTCGTCATGAACCTGACCCGGCCAGGCATGCAAGGCGCGGCGGCAGCCGACACCGACCGTGCTTGCGACCGCCGCCTGCTGTGGCGCTTCGGCATCTCCGGCGACCTGCCGATTCTGCTCGTCACGGCTGGTCTGGCCGATGGAATCGGCCTGCTGCGCTCCCTGGTCCAGGCGCTGCGGGTGTGGTCCTGGGGCGGCGTGGCCTGCGACCTTGTCGTCCTGAACGCCGAGCCGACCTCTTATTTGATGGCGCTCAACCGCGAACTGACGGCGCTGCGCGAGCGCTACCTCAGCGAGTCGGGTGCACAACCCGGTCCCGTGACCGCCGGCTTCCATCTGTTGCGAATCGACGAGGTGTCGGCGGACGAAGCCAGCACCCTGCGGACCCTGGCGCGGCTCCATCTCAACGCCGACGGCCGACCGTTGACCCACCACCTCCAGGAATGGAACGACCTGCACGAAGAGGCGTTCGCGGCCCGTCGCGCGAGCCCGCACAAGTCGGTGCCGGTCCATCCTGGCGCCGGCCATGCGAAGCAGCGCACATCGGTCGGTCGGTTCATGCCGAGCGGTGGCGAATTCCGCTTCGAGGTCGACGCCTTCCAGCGCCCGAAGAAGCCGTGGGTCAACGTCCTGGCGAACCCCGACTTCGGTACCCAGCTGTCGGAAGCGGGTGGCGGCTACACCTGGGCCCTGAACAGCCGGCTCAACATGATCACCCCGTGGTCGAACGACCCGCTGGCCGATCCGCCCGGTGAATGGCTGCTCCTGCAGGACACCCGTGACCGTGCGATCTGGAGCGTCACGCCGTCGGCCTGGAGCGATCCGCAATCGAGCTACCGCGTCTCGCACGGCCAGGGCCACAGCGTCATCAGCCACAGGCGCGGCGATGTCGACGTCACCGTCTCTTGGTGCGTCGATGCGGCGAGCTCGGTCAAGCAGGCCCGGATCCGAATCGTCAACCGCGGCCACCGGACGCAGCGGCTGCGCGCCATCGGCATGGTCGAGTGGGTGATGGGCGGTTCCCGCGGCGACCGGGCGTCTGCCGATACGTCCCTGTTCAGCCAGCCGTTGCCGCCGGCCTCGCTCGACGACAGCGCCGGCCCGCGTCGCCTGACCGCCCTGCTCTGTACCCAGCGCGAGCGCTCGGCGGGCTTCGGCCAGGGAACGGCCTTCTTCGCCATGGCCCTGCCGGAGAACGAAGCGCCCGACTGGACGTGCGACCGCCGGGAGTGCTTCGACGGGCGTGGCCGGCTGGCCGTTCCCGACGACCTCGGCCAGGCGAGCGGCGCGGGGCTCGATCCGTGCGGCGCCTTGACCCGCCGGCTGACGCTGGCGGCCGGCGAGTCGGCCGAGTGCGTGTTCTTGCTCGGCTTCGCCGTCAATCCCGCGGAAGCGCGCCGACTCGTCGCCGCGGCGGCAACGGTATCGCCCATGGCCCGACTCGAGCAGGCACGTGCCGCTTGGGACGAGTTGCTGGGCGCCACCCGGGTGCAGACGCCCGACCCGCTTTTCGACGCCATGGTCAACCGCTGGCTGCTCTACCAGACGCTTTCGTGCCGGCTGTGGGCCAAGGCCGGCTTCTACCAGGCCGGCGGCGCCTTCGGCTTTCGTGACCAGCTGCAGGACGCGATGGCTCTTGCCTGGTGCGCCCCCCGGTTGCTGCGCCAGCAGATCCTGCTCAATGCCTCACGCCAGTTCGTGGAGGGCGACGTCCAGCATTGGTGGCATGCGCCCACCGGCGCCGGTGTGCGCACCCACTTCAGCGACGACCTGCTGTGGTTGCCCTATGCCTGCAGTCACTACCTGAACACCACGGGCGACCGGTCCGTGCTCGACGAGCCGGTGCACTTCATCGAAGGTGGTCCGGTTCCGGAGGGTGCCGAGGATGCCTACTACGCCCCGACGCCCAGCGCCACCGTCGCCAGCCTCTACGAGCACGCCGCCCGCACGATCGACAAGAGCCTGAACACCGGCGTGCACGGCTTGCCGTTGATGGGAAGCGGCGACTGGAACGACGGCATGAACCGCGTCGGCCATGAAGGGCGAGGTGAATCCGTCTGGCTCGCCTGGTTCCTTTGCGACGTCGTCCAGCGCTTTGCGCCGATCGCCCGGGAACGAGGCGACGCTGCGCGCGCCGAGCGCTGGGAAGAGGCCGCGCGCGGCTGGAAGCGTTCGTTGCAAGGCGAGGCCTGGGACGGGCAGTGGTTCAAGCGCGCCTTCTTCGACGATGGCACGCCGCTCGGCTCGCAAGCCGGCGAGGAGTGCAGGATCGACTTGATCGCGCAGTCGTGGGCCGTGATCTCGGGCGCCGCGCCGCCTGCGTTCCAGCGGATGGCGATGAATGCGCTGGACTCGCATCTCGTCGACCGCGAGGCCGGCCTGATCAAGCTGCTGACGCCGCCACTCGACCTGGCCAGCCCGAGCGCCGGCTACATCCAGGCCTATCCGAAGGGTGTTCGCGAGAACGGCGGGCAGTACTCGCACGCCGGCGTCTGGGCGATGATCGCCCAGGCCATGTCGGGCCATGCCGATCAGGCCTGGGCCTACTTCAAGCACCTGAGCCCGGCCCATCGCAGCGCCGATCCGCTGCAGGTGGACGCTTACGGCATCGAACCCTATGTCATGGCGGGCGACGTCTACACCGAGCAGCCGTACGTCGGCCGCGGCGGCTGGAGCTGGTACACCGGTTCGGCTGCCTGGATGCACCGGGCGGCTGTCGAACACTTGTTCGGGTTGCGCCAGAACGCTGACAGCATCGCCTTCGAGCCCTGCCTGCCGCCGCATTGGGGCCGAGCTGAAATGACGCTGAGCCGCGGTAGTCGTCAGCTCAGGGTGATCTTCTACCGTGACGGCATCGACAGCGGCGTTCCGACGGGCGAGCGCCAGCCAGGCGGAACCTTGGCGCGCGGGAGCTGCCTGCAGTGGGCCGAGCTTGCCGAGCGCAGCGTCTATCTCTTCGCGCTCGATGCGACGCAGCCAGCGCGCGATGCGTCGTTGGCGTATTCGAATTAGCGGTCGAGCGTCGCTGTGGCCATCTGGGAGCCGTTGTCCGACTTGCGGTCGGTGTCCTACGCCTGCTAGCGACCGGCTCCGATAGGTGGGCCTGTAGGCCCTCCCTACAGTCTGCGGACCAACTTTCACCGGGGCGGCGATTCGACGCGTCCCCTTCCAGCAGGAGACTCGCATGTTGAAGTGGGCGTTGATTTTCGCGGTCATTGCCGTCGTCGCTGGCCTGTTCGGGTTCACCGGCATCGCATCCGGCGCGGCGGGCGTCGCCAAGATCCTGTTCGTCGTGTTTTTGGTGCTGTTCGCGGCTTTCGTGATCCTGGCGCTGCTCGGCATCGGTGCAGTCAGCTAGCGCCCTGCTCGATTCGCACGGCATTTTCATTACCAACAGGAGCGCTCGATGGCTTTCGATCAATTGGATAACAACGTCACCAAGCTGCCCGCATCGAACGAAGGCCGCCTCGTACTCGACCAGGGTGGGCTGGATGCCGCGAAGCGCTCGCTCGAAGAGGGCGCCGTCACGCCGAGTTACGGCCCCTGGCGTGAAGACATCATCAAACTGCTGAACGACGCGCTGGCCACGGAACTGGTCTGCGTCCTTCGTTACAAGCGCCATCACTACACCGCCAAGGGGCTGGAATCGACGGCGATTGCCGAAGAGTTCATGGTTCATGCGCAGGAAGAAACGGCTCACAGCGAGAAGCTGGCAGAGCGGATCGTTCAATTGGGCGGTGACCCGGATTTCTCGCCGTCGACATTGCTGCAGAGAAGCCATGCCGACTACGATGAATCGGACGACCTGAACGCGATGATCACAGCCAACCTGATCGCCGAACGAGTTGCCATCGAAGCCTACAGTCAGATGATCATGATGATCGGCGACAAGGATTCGACGACCCGGCGCGTGCTGGAGAGCATTCTCGAGCAGGAACAGGAACACGCTGACGAATTGAAAGATTGGCTCGAGCCTTGAATCTTGAGTCGACTGTTGCATTCGACTAACGCAACCACCGCAAGTACGGGTCGATCCTGACCTGATCGGGCAGCCGTCCGGCGCCGAATTCCGAGATTCCCTGGAGAAGACACATGCAGATCCGCCATCTTCTAGCCTCCGCTGTTGCAGCTGTCGCTTTCATCACCGCATCGGGTTGTGCGGTTCAGCGTGGGCAGGAAACGGTCGGCGCCTACGTCGACGACACCGCCATCACCACAGCCGTCAAGGCCAAGTTCGTCGAGGACAAGCAAGTCGACGCATCGGCGATCGGCGTCGAGACGCTCAAGGGCACCGTGATGCTGACGGGCTTCGCCAAAAACTCCAACGAGAAGATGATGGCCGGCGATCTTGCGATGAAGGTCAAGGGCGTGAGCAGCGTGAAGAACAACATCGCGGTTCGCCCGTAGTCTCTTTACTGGGCTTGCCGGGAGGGAGCCCCGATCGCCGGCAGCGACGCTCGCTGCGGCCGGGTTAGAGTCGATCGATGACTGGATTCATCTCGAACCCCACGCCCGCAGTTTCCGAGCCGCTGCCCGCTTTCATTCCTCGATCCCAGAGCCGGACGGCCCGCTCGATCCGGCTGCTCTGGGCCGCGCTCCAGCGTTTCCTTAACGCCGGCGGCTTGCGGCAAGGTGCAGCGGTTGCGTTCTACGCCGCATTCTCGATCGCACCGCTGCTGGTGGTGGTCACTGGCGTGATGGTCTGGCTGCTCGGCAGTGACCAGGCGCAGGCCGCGCTCCTGGATGTGACGACGAGGTTGATCGGCCCCAGCGAGAGCAAGACGGTCGCCGACCTGCTGGCGTTGCGAAATGGCCGGGACGTCGCCGGCCAGGGCAACCTAACCGTCATCAGCTCATGGTTGGCACTCGGTACCACCTTGATTGGCGCGACAGGCGTCTTCATCGAACTGCGCTCGGCGCTGCAGGCGATGCTGGGTGAATCTGACGGCGAATTCAGCTGGTGGCAACTGGTGCGTGTCCGGCTGGTGGCCATAGGTCTCGTCCTGGGCTGTGGCTTCATGCTGTCGGTTGCGATGCTCGCCCAGGCCGTCGCGCTGCTGGCGTTGACATGGGCCGCGACGCGTTGGCCGATCCTGGCGCCTGGCTTGATCGCGGTGGAAGGTGTCTGGTCGTGGCTGGTGATCACAGCGCTGTTTGCGCTGATGATTCGCTGGTTGCCGAACGGCCGGCTACCGATGCGCCAGGCATTCGGCGGTGCAGCGGTCGCCGGCGCTCTGTTCATGGTGGGGCGCTACGGAATCAGCCTCTACGTGGCGACGACGGCCACGCAATCGGCGCCCGGTGCCGCCGGCTCCTTCGCAGCCTTGCTGCTCTGGGTCTACTGGTCGAGCCAGATCTTCCTGCTCGGGGCCGCGGTCAGTGTCGAGCTCGGCGACCAAGGGCCGCCAGCATCCGAGGTCACCGGCGCCGTACACTGACGGGACAAACGGCAAAGGGCCCGAAGGCCCCCGCTGGTGACTCCGCTGTCAGGCGTTCAGATCGTCACGGTGCGCTGGCAGCAGGCGTCGACGGGGTGCTCATGGCACCCGAGGCAGCCGAATCGGCAGCCGATGAAGCAGCGCCCATGGCGGCCGATGCACCGGCATCCGGCGTGGTGGCCATCGGTGTCGAGGGTGTGGTTGTCGTCGACGGTGTGGTGGTCGTGTTCGTCGTCGACGTCTCTTCCTTCTTGCTGCAGCCGGCGAGTGCCGCCAGACTCAATGACAAGGCCGCAATGAACGTGAGTGATCGCATGTAAGCTCCTGGAATGTAGTGGCCTCTCGGCCTTGGTAGTGATCGCGCATCGATGGCGTCCGCGATCTATCAGTGACGATAACAGCAGCTAGCTGCCCGCGCAGCCTGCCCGTTGCCGGGTGTTGGGAATCAATGACAACTAGATGAGCGTATAGAGCCTGCGCGGTGCAGCAGGTGGGGTAGCACGCGGAGCGGCGCTGCATCATGGCGCATAGCTCGGTAGGACGGTACCGACATCACACGGTGTCAATCAGCGAGCCTCGCACGGCGAACGCGATCGTCGACGACGATCGAAGGTCGTCGATGGCATCAGACCAACGGCCTCGGCGTCGGCTCATGCGTGGGGGGCAGCTCGGCTCCTGGTACCGGTGACTCGAGATCCCGCAGGTAGAGGCGGCCGTCGGTGATGCGGTAGACGCCGCGTTTCTCCAGCCGCCGCAAGCTGGTTTTTGCATGGCGCAGCGACAGACCGAGGGCATCGGCGACCTGTTGTTCGTCGAGCGGAAACGGCACGCCGTCTTTGGCAGGAGCAGGCATCAGCGCTGCCACGCGCCGGTACAGCAGGTAGAACAGCCGGGTGATCCGCTCTTCGGCGCTGCGCCGGCCGGTGCCCAGGAGCCGGTCATCCGTGACCGCCAACTCATTCGCTGCCAGCCAGGTGACGCCGAACGCCAGTGTCGGCGCATCCCGGTGAAGGCGCTCCAGCGCGTCCCGCGGAAACACGCACAGCAGCACCTCGCTGAGCGCCAGCACGCCGTTGACGGCACTGTCGTTCATCCGCTGCTGCACGCCGATGAAGTCGCCGGGCAGCAGGAAATTGAGGATTTGGCGTCGCCCGTCGGCGAGCGTCCGGTAGCGAAAGGCCCAGCCGCGCAGCAAGGTGAAAAGGGGGCCGTCGAGCTGCCCTTCGCGGACGATGTCAGCCCCTGCACCGACGACGATCTGTTCGCGTTTCAGCGATTCGATCAGACAGAGCTCGGTGCTCGAATGCGCGAAAAACACCGGCAGGGCACGAAGCGGGCACTGCAGACACGACACGAAGATCACTGCAGGCTCCGGTAGAGGTCCATGGACCGGCGATGATCGCAGTTCAATGGCTCCCGCACCCGTGCACAGTGTTCGGCGCTACGTTCCCGGGAGCGGTTTCGAGCGAGCGGGATCGCCCTGACGGCGAAGGGCGATGTCCTGCAACGTCCTGGCGTGGGTAGCCGCGGCATCGGCGGCGCAACGCGTCCGCTCCAGCACTTTGCGGGCATCGCACACTTCACGCGCGACCGCCAGTTCGGCATCGGCTTTGGCGGTGGCGAGGCGCTCAGCGTCGGCGACGGCGCCGGTGTTGTTGAAGTCGAGCTCGGCCCGGGCGACCTTCTGGTGGCCGGCCGCACGCGCCACGCAGACTTCCTTGTCGTTGTCGGTCAAGCGATCGCAGGCGCTGCGGTCCGCCTTGAAATCGCTCTCGATCTGGCGCTTGTGGGCAGCGTATTCCGCCCGGGTGAGCGCCGCGCCCTGGCTGGACGCCACCGCTGCCAGGCCGAGAACAGCCGCGAGTACGGCAATGGTTCGTCGCATCACCGAGTGCTCGGCGGGCCGAGCTTGACCAACGGCCGGGGCGTGCCGGTCGGAGCGCTGGTCGACGCCACGGGTGTCGCGTCCGAGGACACCGAAATCGGCGTCCGGGTGCCCGGTGGCGACAGGCGTGAATTGCTTTCCATGCGCTTCATCAGCGCCTCGCAGCTCGCCGCTCCCTTCTTGGCTTCGGCAGTGCTGCCCCTGTCGAAAAACGGGATGATCGCCGCCACCGGCGTCACCAGGGCCAGCAACGCCGCCGCACCCACGCGACCGGCCAGCTTGCCGGCTTCGAGCGACACGGCGGGGGCACCCAAATCGCCTTTGAGGTGGACGGGGGTGCGCAGTGCGAACGGGCTGAAATCTTTCGGCGACACCAGCAGTCGCAGGTCGAGCGCTTCGCTGGCGAGCGACAGGGAGCCGTCCATCCAGAGCACCGAATCCTTGGTTTCGACGACCATCACCCGTGGCCGCAAGCTGCCGTTCTCGGCGATCAGGTCGGCGACCGCACACTGCATGGGGAGTGAGTCGTCGCCCTTGACGAACACCCCCAGGGCCTGCGCGACATCGAGCCCCGCGGCCTCGACGGCCAGGTGGGAGATCGAACCACTCGTCAGGTTCATTCGCATGCCGCCCTTCAGGCTGCCGAGGATCGCTGCAGTGGATCGGCCTTGGCCGGCGACTCTGGCCTGGCCGTCGAGCAGCCCGCTGATGTAGGGCGGGGAGCCCGGTTTGCGCGTCTGGTGGATCCAGCTGTCGAGGCGGACGTCGTCCCAGCGCAAGTCGGCGTTCCAGAGCGCCTGGGCAGTTCGACCATCGAGGCTCAGGCTGCCGCCCAGGCTGCCTTGACCGGTTCGCGCCTCGATGTCCTTCAAGGTGAGCACGCCGTCGCTGAGCACCAGATGGGTCTTCAGTGGCTTCAACGGTGCCAGAAAGCTGCTGCCGAGATCGAGCGTCTGGATGTCGATCAGCACGTTGGCGTTCATCGCCCGGAGCGCCGGCAGGTCGAACTCGCGGGCCGGCAGCACCTTGCTCTTCTTTCTCGCATCGCCGCCCTCGGCGGTATCGACGGTCGCGTCAGCGGCTTTCGAGCGCGCCTTTGCAGATTTGCCGGAGGCCGTTGCCTTGGCAGCCGTCTTGCGGCCCGCGGCCTCCGCCGACCGCTCCGCATCGAGCTTGGCCTGCGCTGGGCCGCCACCGATCGACGGCACGGTGGCCCCGGCCGGAACCGGCGTACCGACCGCCGGGCCGAGGTCGGCGAGGGCTAGGCGAACCGCGTCGAGCCGCCCAGCGAGCAGCGGCACCTTCGGCCGCGGGTCGTAGGTCAGCGCACCGCTCAGGCTGCTGGTGCCGACCACCAGGCGTTCGACAACCGTATTCCAGACGACGCCGGTCTTCGCGATCTGCGCGCGGATGGCGAACGGCCCGGTGGTCGGCAGGGT
>CAXTDH010000003.1:0-17132 GCA_964242405.1 uncultured Rhizobacter sp.
GTTCGCACTTCGACGAACTGCATCTCGAAGCAGAGGGGATCAAGCTGACGTTGCGTCGAAACGGCGTGTCTGCCGATTCATCCGCCGCGCCAACGCCGGCTGCACCAACGTCCCCCGCAGCCGCACCGGCGGCGCGAGCTGCAGTTGCTGCGCCGGTGGAAGCGGCGACGCCGGCGAGCGATCCGACCCTGCTCGAGATTCGCGCGCCGATGCTCGGCACCTTCTACGGCGCGCCCAAGCCCGGCGCCGACCCCTTCGTTGCCCTTGGTGCCCGAGTCACCGCCGACAGTGCCGTGGGGATCATCGAAGTCATGAAGCTGATGAACTCGATCTCCGCCGGGATCGAAGGTGTACTGGTCGAAGTCCTGGTGCGCGACGGTGACCTGGTCGAATTCGACCAGGTCTTGATGCGCGTGCGTCCGGCGTTGGCGTCGTAAGAGCGCGACCATGAGCAGCGCTGAACACAAGATCGCTGAGGGCCCGATTCGGAGGGTCCTGGTTGCCAACCGCGGCGAGATCGCGGTGCGCATCATCCGCACCCTCAAGAAGCTGGGGATCGAGTCGGTTCTCGCAGTCTCGGCGGCCGATAGCAACACGCTAGGGGCACGCCTGGCGTATCGTGCCGTCTGCATCGGCCCGGCGCGAGCCACCGACAGCTACCTGCAGATCGGCACCCTCATCGAAGCCGCACGCGGTGTCGGTGCGCAAGCGATTCATCCCGGCTACGGATTCCTCTCCGAACGCGCAGCATTCGCCGCCGCGTGCGAAGCGAACGATGTCATCTTCATCGGCCCGACCTCCGCGCAGATCGAGCGCGTGGGCGACAAGCTGGAGGCGCGTCGTTGTGCCGAGGAGGCCGGCGTTCCGATCGCGCCGGGTGGTCCGGTCGACAGCCTGCCAGCGGCTCTGACCTTGGCGGAGTCGATCGGCTACCCCGTCTTGATCAAGGCCGTAGGCGGCGGTGGCGGGCGGGGCTTGAAGCGTGCCGATACACCGGCAGAGCTCATCGCACTGTTCGACATGGCCAGTTCCGAGGCCCTCGCCGCTTTCGGCGACGGTCGGGTGTTCGTCGAATGCTTCGTCACCCAAGGGCGCCACGTCGAAGTGCAAATCCTCGGCGACGGCGAGAACATCATCCACCTGGGCGACCGGGACTGCTCGGTCCAGCGGCGCTACCAGAAGCTGATCGAAGAAGCACCGGCCCCGTCGTTGAACGAAGACATGCGTCGCGACCTGCACGCGGCGGCCGTGCGCTTCTCGAAGCACATCGGCTACCGCAGCCTCGGCACGGTCGAGTTCCTCGTCGACATCGCGCGGCAGCGCTTCTATTTCCTGGAGATGAACGCGCGCATCCAGGTCGAGCATCCGGTGACGGAGCAGATCACCGGCCTCGACCTCGTCGCCGAGCAGATCGCCGTCGCGCAGGGGCAGCGCTTGCGGCTGACGCAGGGCGATGTCCGCCTGACCGGCCATGCGATCGAGTGCCGCATCAACGCCGAGGATCCGGTCCACGACTTCCGCCCGGCGCCGGGCCGGATCACCGACGTGCACTGGCCCGTTCGAGACGGCTTGCGCGTGGACACCCACATCGAAAGCGGCGCGATGATTTCGCCGTACTACGACTCGATGATCGCCAAGGTCATCGCGACCGGGCCGACGCGCGAAGACGCGCGGCGGCTCCTGCTCGCATCGCTCGCCGACGTGCGAGTCGACGGCGTGCTGAACAACATCGCGCTGCACCGCGCCGTGCTCGCCACGCCCGAGTTCACCGCTAGCGGCTTTGACACCGGATTCCTGGGCCGCTTCCTGGCGGGCCCCGACGCCGCGGCCTTCACCCAACCTGCACAAGGAGAACGTTCATGACCGCCCCCCTCGATTTCATCGACACAACCTTGCGCGACGGCAATCAAAGTCTCTGGGGAGCCGTCGGTCTGCGCACCGGGATGATGCTCGAGATCGCCCCCGATCTCGACCGCGTCGGCTACCGCGCAATCGACTTCTCGACCAGCACGCACATGGCGGTCACCGTGCGCTTCCACAAGGAGAACCCGTGGGAGCGCATCCGCCTGTTGAAGGCGCGCATGCCGCGCACGCCGCTCAGTTTCCTGTCGACCGGCATGCGCTTCATCTCGTGGGAGACGGCCCACCCCGAACTGATGCAGCTTTCGTACAAGTTGCTGGTGAACAACGGCATCGAGCGCTTCATGGTGATGGACCCCATGAACAACATGCAGGCCGTGACCGACAGCGCGACGGCGATCGCCGCGGCCGGTGCGCGCGAGATCGTCGGCGCGGTCGTCTACACCGTCAGCCCCATCCACGACGATGCGCATTTCGCCGCGGCGGCGGCCAAGCTCGCGGCGGTGCCGGCGATCACGCGGGTCTACCTGAAGGATCCGGGCGGGCTGCTGACGCCGGAGCGGGCCCGCACGCTGCTGCCGGCACTGCACGAAGCGCTCGGCGGCAAGCCGCTGGAATTGCACTCCCACTGCACGATCGGCCTGGCGCCGTTCACCTATGCGCTGGCGCCCGAACTGGGCGTCCAGACCCTGCACACCGCCGCGCGCCCGCTCGGCAACGGCAGCAGCCAGCCGGCGATCGAGAACATCGTCGCCAATCTGCGCAGCCAAGGCGTTGCCGTCGATTTGGACATGGACAGGGTCGCCCGCGTCAGCAGCTACTTCCAGACGCTCGCCGAGGCAGAAGGCCTGCCGCCGGGCGTGCCGCAGGAATACGACGTGCGCTACTTCCAGCACCAGCTGCCGGGCGGAATGATCGGGACGATGCGGCGCCAGCTGCGCGAGATGCGCCAGGAGCATCGCCTGCCCGAGGTGTACGACGAGGTCGAGCGGGTTCGGCGCGAGCTGGGCTATCCGATCATGGTGACGCCGTTCTCGCAGGTCGTCGGCACCCAGGCGGTGATGAACGTGCTGGCGCCCGAACGCTATGCGAACGTGCCGGACGAGGTGATCCGCTACGTGATCGGCAAGTTCGGCACGCCGCCGGCGCCGATGGACGGAGATGTGCGCGACCGGATCGAGCAGTTGCCGCGGGCGCGCGAGCTGGCCGGTCAACCCCCCATGCCCGAGCTGTCGGAGTTGCGGCGGCGCTTCGACGCGAGGCTGTCGGACGAAGAGTTCCTGCTGCGGGCGACGATGCCGGCCGAGCAGGTCGACGCGATGGGGGCCGCCGGCCCGACTCGGGAGACCTACAGCGCCGTCGCCAGTCCGGTCGAGAAGCTGATCGGCGAGTTGTCCAAGCGGCCCGACGTGACGCATGCGCGCTTCGAGCGGGACGGCTTCATGGTGGACCTGCGGGCCCATCGGGCGCCCGCTGCGACGGGACAGTCTGCATGAGCCAGGTTGCGTCCGGTGCAACGGTGCCGACGCTGGCCGGCGTGCGAGGCTACGTGTTCGACGTCGACGGCACGCTCGCTCTCGCGGACAAGCAGCTCAGCGGCTACCAGCCCTTGCCCGGTGCCGGCGAACTGCTCGGGTTGCTGCGCGAGCGCAAGGTGCCTTATGTCGCCTTCACCAACGGCAGCGCCAAGACGCCGGCGCAGCTCTCGCAGGCGTTGACCAGGATCGGCATCGGCATCGACGAGGCCCAGATGCTGACGCCGGTCAGCGTGGCGCTCGACGAGTTCAAGCGCCGCGGCCACAAACGGGTGCTGGTGCTCGGCGGCGAAGGCGTCTGGAAGCCGCTCGCGGACGCCGGCTTCGACGTCGTGCGGGCCCCCGAACGCGCCGACGACGCCGATGCCGTGCTGATCGGCTGGTACCCCGGCTTCGTGCTGGCCGATCTGGACGCGGCGTGCCGCGCCGTGTGGGCCGGGGCGGCGCTCTACACCGTCTCCAAGGCCGCCTACCTGGCGAGTCGCGAAGGCCGCACCCTGGGTGTGTCGGGTGCCCTGGCGGCAGCGGTGCGCAGCGTCACCGGCAAGAACGCCATCGTTGTCGGCAAGCCGTCGGCGCAGGCGCTGGCCTGCGCGAGCATGCGGCTGGGCGGCGTCAAGCCGGCGCAGATGGCGATCGTCGGCGACGACATCAGCCTCGAGAACGCGATGGCACTGCGTGGACGCGCCTTCTCGGTCGGCGTGCACACCGGCTTGAGCAGCGCTGCCGACTTCGACGAACTGCCGCCGCAGAGCCGTCCCCATCTGTCGTTGTCCGGTGTCGACCGGCTGCTGGAGATGTTGAGATGAGCCTGACGGAGTCGTTCAACGCGCCCGGGGCGGTGCTGTGGGCGCCGCGTCCCGATCAGATCGAACCGACCCGGCTCGCGGCCTACATGCGCTGGCTGGCCGCCGAACGGGGGCTGAAGTTCGAAGACTACGAGGGCCTGTGGCATTGGTCGGTCGACGAGCTCGAGTCGTTCTGGCAATCGATCTGGGACTTCTTCGACGTGCAGGCCGAGGGTTCTCGAGAACCCGTCCTCGGCAGCTCGGCGATGCCGGGGGCGCAGTGGTATCCGAATGCGCGGCTGAATTACGCCGAGCATGTGTTCCGCTGTGCCACCGACGCGCGGCCGGCGCTGGTCGCCCGCAGCGAGGACACCGGCACGCACGAGGTGTCGTGGGCGCAGCTGGCGCAAGACACCGGCGCTTTTGCGGAGCGCTTACGGCAGCTCGGCGTGGGCGCCGGCGACCGCGTCGCGTCCTACCTGCCCAACCGCCCTGAGACCGTGACCGCCTTCCTGGCCTGCGCCAGCCTCGGCGCGATCTGGTCGAGCTGCGCGCCCGACATGGGTGCGAGCGTGGTGCTGGACCGCTTCCGGCAGATCGAGCCGAAGGTGCTGCTGGCCGTCGACAGCTACAGCTACAACGGCAAGACCCACGACCGGCGCGAGCTGGTGGAGGAACTGCTGCGCGAACTGCCGAGCGTCCGCCACGTCATCCATGTCGCCGGGCCGATCTGCCGTGCGGCCTCGCACAAGCCGCCCGGCTGGCGCGACTCTTCGAGCTGGCCGGACGCGATCTCGGTCGATGCCGAGCTCCGGTTCGAGCGCCTGCCGTTCGAGCATCCGCTCTGGATCGTCTACTCGTCGGGCACCACCGGCCTGCCCAAGGCGATCGTGCACAGCCAGGGCGGCATCGTGCTGACGCACCTGAAGACGATGGCGCTGCAGCACGACCTGCGGCCGGGCGACCGCCTGCTGTTCCTTGGCGGCACTGGCTGGATCGTCTGGAACCTGCAGCTCGGCGCCTTGCTCACCGGTGCCAGCATCGTGCTGTACGACGGCAACCCGGCCTGGCCGGACACCCTGGCGCTGTGGCGCTTCATCGACGAACAGCGCGTCACGCTCCTCGGTTGCGGCGCGGCCTATCTGATCGCCTGCAAGAAGGACGGCCTGCGCCCCCGCGATCAGGTCGCGTTGCAGCACCTCCGCGCCATCAACGCCACCGGCTCGCCGCTGCCGATCGACGCCTATCGATGGGTCTACGACGCCGTGAAGTCGGACCTGTGGCTCGCCTCGATCAGCGGCGGCACCGACATCGCCTCGGGCTTCGTCGCCTGCGCGCCGATCCTGCCGGTCAACGCCGGGGAGATCCAGTGCCGTGAACTGGGCGTCGCCGCGTACGCGTTCAATGACGCCGGCGAGCCGGTGGTCGACGAGGTCGGCGAGCTGGTCGTGACCAAGCCGATGCCGTCGATGCCGATCTACTTCTGGGGCGACGCGGAGAACCGCCGATACCGGGAAAGCTACTTCGAGATGTACCCCGGCATCTGGCGCCACGGCGACTGGATCCGCTTTACGTCGCGCGGCACGTCGGTGATCTACGGCCGGTCGGATTCGACGATCAACCGCCACGGCATCCGCATGGGCACGGCCGAGATCTACCGGGTTGTCGAAGAACTGCCGGAGGTGCGCGACAGCCTGGTGGTCGACCTCGAATACCTCGGCCGACCGTCCTTCATGCCGTTGTTCGTCGTCCTCGCCCCCGGCGTCGTGCTCGACGAGGCGTTGAAGTCGCGCATCGTGCAGCAGATCCGCAGCAAGGCCTCGGCGCGGCACGTGCCCAACGAGATCTACCAGGTCGACGAGATTCCGCGCACCTTGACGGGCAAGAAGATGGAAGTGCCGGTGCGCCGGCTGTTGCTCGGCGCCGCCGCCGAGAAGGTGGCCAGCGCCGATGCGATGGCCAACCCGAAGAGCATCGGCTTTTTTCTGCGTCTGGCCGAGGAGATGAAGGCCTCGTCGACGCCTTGATTCGGTTACCCACACGCGAGGCGCCGCGAGTTGACGGTACCCGCACCCACAAACGTGTGCGAACACGAGAAGGAGACAGTAATGAGCGGCAAACCCAAGGTTCTGATGATCATCACGCTCGACACCAAGGCGGTCGAGGCGCACTACATCCGTGAAGTGCTGGAGTCGCAGGGCGTCGACGTGGTCCACCTCGACGCCAGCATCCGCGAGTCGACCGATTCGAGCGTCGAGATTTCGCCGGAGGCGATTGCGGCGGCGGCCGGCAAGACCTTGAAGGAGGTGCGCGACCTGGGGCACGAGGGCAAGTGCCAGGGCGTCATGATCGAAGGCTCGGTCAAATGCGCGCTCGACTACCACGCCAAGCACCCGTTGAGCGGCATCATCGGCGTGGGCGGCTCGATGGGCACGGCGCTCGGCACCGTCGTCATGGGCATGTTCCCGTACGGCCTGCCCAAGGTGATGGTCTCGACGATGGCGTCGGGCTTCACCAAGCCGTTCATCGGCGCCAAGGACATCAACATGTTCAACCCGGTGTGCGACATCGCCGGCCTGAACAGCATCACGCGCGACGTGTTCCGCAATGCGGCGCTCGCCACCGCGGCGATGGCGAAAGACTATTCGCCGACCCGCGTCGAGCCGAAGCCGCTGATCGCGATGACGACCCTCAGCACGATCGACCGCTGCACCGTCAATGTCCGCAAGCAACTGGAAGCCAAGGGTTTCGAGGTGATGGTGTTCCACACCCTCGGCACCGGCGGCATGGCGATGGACCAGATCGTCGGCGAACGCGACGTGGTGGCGGTCGTCGACACCTCGCTGGTCGAGATCAACGACCTACTCAACAACGGCCTCTGCAGTGCCGGCCCGGACCGCGCCAAGGCGGCGCTCGCCAAGGGCATCCCCGTCATCTTCGCGCCAGGCAATGCCGACTTCATGGTGGCCGGCCCGATCGACATGGCGAAGTCGATGTTCCCGAACCACCGCTACCACATGCACAACCACGCACTGACGGCGGTGCGCACCGAGCCGAGCGAGCTCCAGGCGCTGGCAACCCACATGGGTGGCCTGATCGCCGACGCCAAGGGCCCGGTGTCGTTCTTCGTACCGCTCAAGGGCTTCTCGCACCACGACAGTCCGGAAGGTCACCTGCACGATCCGTCGATGTGTCCGGTGTTCCTCGATGCATTGAAAGCCAGCCTGCCGACGTCGATCGTGCCGCGCGCCTTCGACTGCCACATCAACGACGCGCAGTTCGCGGACGCGATCGTCGAGCAGGTGCTGACCTACACCAAAAGTCGAGAGCCGGCCACGGTGTGACCGCACGGAGCGCACGACGGCTCTTCATCGCGTGTCGCTTCGACCTGTCTCGAGGCGTCGTGATGCCTGCCGTTTCGTGAAGAGGAAACCGACGCCCTCGCTTTCCGCGGCAGCGACGGTGCACTACAAAGTGAACCTTGCTTAGGTGCAGCGATGCAATTCGAGCACCAGTTGCGGTCTGCGGACTTTGGGGGCCGGCGCTAGTAGCAGCTTCAGACTGGGTGCGGACCGTCAGGTCCGAATAGCGAGTGGCTGCACTGCTGCACTCGCGTAAAGCTGACGTTCGCTCGCCGTACGGCCGAACGACCGGTGTACCCGAAGACCTGCCGGACGGTGACGAATTGACGCGACTCGGCTGGACGATCTGATCAGCGACCGCTTCCTCAGGTCGCGACAGGTCACTTCCGACCCTGAGCAGTCGCTCCAAATCTAAGTCTCGCCTCCGAAATTTGGACTCCCAGACGCTCCGGGCGGCTGTTGCTCCCGAGTGGTTAGCATGCCGGCTGCTATTTGGATACCCCTAACTCACACTTGCTGGCCGGTTTCTGCCACGTCAGAATGGCTCAGCTACGGGCCCTACCGCGACGCTCCCAGCTGTTGCACTTCGGTCTTGAAGCTGTTTGTTATATCGGTTCCGCCAGCGGAGAAAGCTGGGTCTTGTGCCGACGTCCACATTGAAGCAATGGAATGGAGCACTCATGTCCGGGATCGAATCCGCGCTTGAACATTTGGTCGGGCTCGTCAGGAACGCGCGCCGCCCGCTTCCGAATCCCAACACGCTGGGCGGCTACCAACCAGTGTTGACTGCATTGGCGGCCAGTCGGCAAGAAGGCACAGGGGTTGTCTGGCAGAAGCAAGGTAGCGTCGAAAAGCCGTTCGACGGAGGTGACAGCGACCACCGGACTGGCGTCCTTGCCTTCTGCGGCAGCAAACAAGACGCAGACAACCTACCCCAGTTTTTTAACTTCGCTACCGGATTGGCCGTTCGACATCCCAACCAGCCACCTTGGAACAACCCGAACAACTACACGCGCGATCAGTTGACCGGCTACATGGCGGGCTGTTGGAGGGCTGGTCGCACAGACATTGCACAGGCTTTGTTCAACGCGCACGAGCGGCGAGGATTCACCTGTCAAGACTTTGAGGACGACTACCCCGGCACAACAAAACAGCCGCCGGTAGGTGACCTACTCGCTCCCCACGACATCATGTACTTGCGGGTCTGCGCAGGCGACGTCGACGCCGTGTCGGACATTGTGGGTCAACTGTCCATGTTCACAAATATCCAGATTCTGGGCGCGGATAAAACGACGGAAATAAACCAGCCGCTCTTACAAGCAATTGTATGTTGCCAACTCGATGTCTTCCTCAGTGCACACCCAAACTTTAACGAACAACTGATTTATTATTGGGAAGGGGAAGATGGAATCTGGAGGCAACAGCGTGAAATTGCCGATGCGCTAATCAACGTAGTCGCAATCGAGAAGGAGCGTTATGAGTCGACGGACGTCTTCGACTACCTGATCCCCGCAAATATTTTGGAGGAAATTCGGCACATAGACCTTAACGAGGCACTGAACGCTCTTAAAAATGCTAATCCAATCTACTTTGCAGAGCTGGCAGGCAAGCTGGCTATAGCAGCACTCCGTGACCTAAAACATGCCGCTGACGTTGTCATCTATGGCATTAGAACATTGGCGAACATTGCTGAAGAGGTTGGAACTGTGATCCTGACGGCGATCCAGGCAGAAGTGACAAAGCAATTGAAGAAGCTGGACAGCTTCCTCAAAGACCTGGACCCACTCCACAGCGTGGCCGTTGCTCTTAACACGGCCGCTCGTCTACTTGGACTGGGATCGTCGGATAATGAGGACGAACGGCGCGCGGAATTGCAATTTCGGCAGGATGTCCTCAACGGCTTGCAGAACATTCGAAGGGACACTAGCCAGATTCTGACGAACATCGCCAATTTGCAGCGAGAGATGGAACAAAATTTTGCGGCCATTGCGGTGAAGGTTGATGGCGACTTTTACAAGCTAGTTCTCAGTGAACTTGATGGAAAGGCTTTAGCTGTCAGTTCGGTCATAAATTCGCTGACCGCAATGCCCGCACCCTCTTCAGGTGAAAAAGCCCTATTGAATGACGAGCTCGCCAACCGGGTGGGCGCGTTGGAGGCTTCGATGGGCCAGTGCACATACTACGGTGCACCGGCACTCGCCGCGGCCTTCCATGCATATGGACTCGTTATCACGGGAATCACCCTGCTGAATAATCCAGTTCAATTGAAGCAAATAAAGGAAATATATCGACCGCAATTTTTGGCGATGTTGAATGGTGCGAATGGACTGCAAGCGACTATCGATTCCCTTGAAAAAGAGCTAACTGATGGTTACAAAGCGTTCGACAAGGTGCGCAACAAAATTATAATTGGAGCGGCCAACGTTCGGCTTGCGGAGCAGCGCAACATGGATGATACAAAGGATATCAATGCGATCGGGGGTTACTGGACCACAAAAGTCTTCGCAATCCTCCAAGGTTCTATTGAGGCAGGCCCATTTTCTATCTCGTACTTTAGCGAAGATGGCGGGAATGTAGCGGACCAATACCACGCAACCGATGGTGAAGGCGGGGCAAGTGTGTTCGCCGGCGCAATCTTTGAGGAATCTCCGTGGTACGGCGGTCGCGGCCTTGACAAATATCATTCCCCCGATTTACGAGAGCGGCAAATCAACTCTCGCGATACCTCTGTCGCAAAGATCAGAGATGAGGCGGGCGCCGCGTTAACGCAATGGCTTCAGATCAAGCGCACGACAGTCATCAACGCCAAAAAAATTCTCCCCGGCCTTCGCACGATGTACGCGGCTGTCGCTGCGACGTTCGATAAGTCCACAACACCGAGTGCTTTTGAAATTGAATCGGTAGCAGCTGCTTTCGGGGAGAGGCGGGTGGCTTAATCTGAAGCGATGCCGAGCCGGAAACCATCGGTGGAACACCTCTAGCATGTCAGGCCGTCGGCCTCTTCGAGCAATGGCCACGCTGCCTGCTCCGAGCCATATGGACTAGGCGCCGGCCCAGCCGTTGTAGCCTGGACTTTGGAGGCGTTGTACCTGCCGTTGGTGATTGTCGGCTTCTGGCCGGTTGCGACCTGTCGAGCCGAGGAAGAGCAGTCGTTCGATCCGGCCGGGGACGACATCGGCGTCGGTCAGAGTGCTGATCTGCGCCGGCGCCTCGCGGCCGACGGTGATGTCGGCAGTGCCCCCATACCGGTCACTGGCCCCGAGCCCGACAACGAGCCGTAACGGCAGCTGTGCGACTTATACCGTAAGTTCGAGGCCCCGCGGCGACTGACAGCAACCGCTGCATTGCTGCCGCTGCACCTCCCACTAATCCTACCCACTCGCGAGCCGCGCAGGCCGAGACACTTGGGTCTTGGTCAAGGGCTCGTGGCCCACGCAAGGTCCGGCACCTGCCGATGCCAGTCCGTCGCCTGCTGGAAGGCCGAGCCGAGCGCCAGCAAGCGCGCCTCGGTGCGTGCTTGCCCTACGAGCTGTATCGCGACCGGCAATCCGCGCGCGTCGAAGCCGGCCGGCAAGGTCAGCGCGCAACCGCCGACATGGTTCACCCAGCGCGTGAACTGTCCCAGCGGCGATCCGCGCTCATCGACCGAATCGAGAGCCGGCGCGCTGCAATGCACGGCGGGAAGAAGCAGCACCTCGTCGTCCGGCAGCCAGCGCCGGAAGTGCTCGCTGGCTGCGACGCGGGCCGCGCAAGCGAGGGCGATCGTGCCTGCGTTCGCCACGCGAGATTGTACGAATCGACGTTGCAGGTCTGCGCCGAATGCGCTCGGGTCGGACTCGAACCGCGTGCGGTGTAGGTTCCAAGCCTCAGCGCCGATCAGTGTTCCGGCATCACGCGTCAGGTCCATCAGCGCAAAAGGCGCCGAGGTCTTGCTCAGATGCGCGCCGAGGCGAACGAAGGTATTCGCCGCGTCGTCGAGTGCGCGTTTGACGGCAGGCTCCACCGGCACCGGATCGGCGGCGCTGTCGAACACGGCGATGCGCCAGCCACTGGGCGCTGGCATTGGCGCCAGGCTGGTTCCCGTCATGACCTCGTACAGCAAAGCGCAGTCATCCGCGGTTTGCGCCATCGGGCCGACGCTGTCGTACGACGGGGCCAAGGGAAACACGCCGTCTTCCGGAATCAGGCCGAAGCTGGTCTTGAGCCCCGTGATGCCGCACAGCGCGGCCGGCATCCGTATCGACCCCGCCGTGTCGCTCCCCAACGCCGCCCGCACCATGCGAGCTGCCACCGCAACGGCCGAGCCACTGCTCGATCCACCGGCCACCCGCACGACGCGGCCGTCCCAGGGGTTGCGCGGCGTGCCGAGCGCCGCATTGATGCCCCAGCCACCAAAGGCCAGTTCGACCATCTGGGTGTGGCCGACGATGCAGGCACCGGCATCCAGCAGTCGCTGGACCGCGGTGGCGGTTCGCGTCGCCCGGCGTGCCGAGAACATCGGGGACCCGACGCTGGCGATCTCGCCGGCCAAGTCGAAGCAATCCTTGATCGCGATGTTCCATCCGAGCAGCGGGCCTTCTGTGACCGAAGGCTGCCCGTGGGACCCAACCCGGACGAATGCGTTCAGCGCCTTATTTAGACGATCGAAGGACTCCGGACGAGTCGGCGACGAACTCATCGCTTCGGGGGTGGCCCACCCGTGCCGTCGTCCCGCAAATCACGCAGCCGATACCCCACCGGCAGCAGTTGCAGCCCGAGGCGCTTTTCGATCTCGCCCCAAAGGCCGCGCGGCATCAGCAAGGCGAACAACAACGCGATCGCCCCGAGACCGATCAGATAGGTCACGCCGGCAGCGCCGAACAACGTCTCGATGGCGAAGAACAGCACCGCGCCGAGGATCGGACCTTCGTAGGTGCCGATGCCGCCAACCAGCACCATGAAGATCATGTAGGCCGTCCATTGCACGCTGAAGAACGTCCTGGGCTGGAACGTGATCGAGCTCGCGAGCCACAGCGCCCCGGCGGCGGCGCAGCCGAAGGCCGAGAGCACGAAGATCAGGCGCTTGGAGCGCGACACGCGAACGCCCACCGAGCCGGCGGCCTCCTCGTTGTCGCGGATGGCCTGCGCGGCCGTCCCCATCTTGCCGCGCAGCATCACGAACACCAACCACCCGAGGGCGGCCATCGTGCCGAGTGCGGCCCAGTAGGTGGTGCTGCGCCGGTCCTCGGCCGCGTAGGCCTGCAGCGAGATCAGCGAGGTGCCGGTCTCGCCCTGGACGAGGTTGTCGAGGTTGACCAGCAGATGGCACAGCTCGGCGACGACCCACATGCCGATGGCGAACTCGCCGCCGCGCAGCCGGAGCATGAAGGCGGAGATCGGCAGTGACAGCACGCCGACCAGCGTCGCCGCCAGCAGCAGGGCCAAGTAGGGGCTCACACCCCAGTCGGCCAGACGCACCGCGCCGTACGCCCCGAGGCCGAAGAACGCCTGATGACCCACGGACAGCAGGCCGGCGTACCCGGCGAGTGCGTTCCACATCAGCGCCAGGATGCCGTAGACGAACAGGCTGGTGAGCCGTTCGACGACGTTGGGCGACAGGAACAGCGGCCCGGCGGCGAGCACCAGCTGAGCGGCCACGACCAGCGACACGGTGACGATGGAAGGCACGGTCCAGCGGGTGACACGCGCGGTGGCGGGGGTGGTATTCGTGAGATTCATGGCGTTGGGGCTTCGCGACTAAACGATCGGATCCATCGCCGGAGCACGCCCGTGGCGTACACCCGCGCCAGCAGCACCACAAGGAAGACGACGTGCCCGGCGATGAGAAAGCCTTGCGGATGCACCTGTGCACCGATGCTCTGGGCGACGCCGAGCACGATGCCGCCCACCAGCGTTCCCCAGAGCGACCCCGCGCCGCCGATGATCACCGCCTCGAACGCGAAGATCAGTTGATAGGGGCCGGTGTAGGGGTCGAAAGTCGCCCGCATCGCGAGAAAAGCGCCGGCGATCGCGACCGTGGCCATGGCGATGGCGGTGGATGCCGCATAGACCGCCCGCGCATCGACGCCGACCAGCTGGGCGGTGTCGGGATCGTGGGCCGCGGCGCGGATGCGCCGGCCGAGCGCGGTGCGCGACAGCATCAGGTGCAGGCCACCGAGCAGCGCCACCGCGACGACCAGCGTCAGCACCGCGAGCTGGCCGACGATGATGCCGCCGGGCAGCGTCCAGCCGTCGTAGCTGAGCGTGTCGATGTAGGGCGCGAGCGAGCGGGTGTCGGCACCGAAGCCTTCGAACATCGAGTTGTCCAGCACGCTCGCCAGGCCGAAGGTGCTGAGCAGGGGAATCAAGGCGCCCGCCCGGGCGCTGCGCTCGAGCACGAGCCGGTGCAGCACCCAGCCGATCAGCGCCATCACCGGGATTACGCCGATGAGGCCGAGCAGCGGATGCACCTCGAAGCGTTCAGCCAGCACGAACAGCAGGTAGGCGGCCAGCACCGCCAAACTCCCGTGCGCGAGATTGATGATGCCCATCACGCCAAACATGAACGACAGGCCGCAGGCCAGCAGCGCGTAGTAGCCGCCGAGCATCAGGCCCTGGACGAGTTGGTTGAGCCAGATCATGTCGCTGCCGCCGTGGGCGTGCGATGGCCGAAGTAGTAGGCCATCACCTGCTCGCGCGTCATCTCGTCGGCACGGCCGCTGGCGACGACCCGGCCTTCGAGCAGGCAGACGATCCGGTCGGCGACCTGGAACGTGCGCTGTAGGTCCTGCTCGACGAGGACGACGGTCGTGCCGTGGTTGGTGCCCTTGCCCATCAACGTGCGGAGCGAGTCGTAGACGCCCTGGACGGCGAGCGGCGAGAGGCCGAGCGACACCTCGTCCAGCAGCAGCACGCGCGGGTTCGTCATCAGCGCACGGCCGATGGCCACCGCCTGTTGCTGGCCGCCTGACAAGGTCCCGGCAGCCGCCTTCAGCTTGGGCTTGAGTTGCGGGAACGCGTCGACCACCGTGTCCAGGTTCCAGCGGCCCGCGCGCTTCGCCGACAGGGCGACGAGCAGGTTTTCCTGCACGGTCATCGCCGGAAAGAGCTTGCGCCCCTCGGGCACCAGCGCCAGCCCGGCGGCGGCCCGGCGGTGCGCCGGCAGCGTGCTCACGTCGACGCCGTCGAAGACGATGCGGCCGCCGGCCACCGGGTGCACGCCCGCCAGCGTTCGCAGCAACGTCGTCTTGCCCGCGCCGTTGGCGCCGACGAGCGCCAGCGTCTCGCCCTGCTCGATTTCCAGGCTGATGCCTTGCACCGCAGTCAAGAGACCGTGCCGGGCCTCGAGGCCTTCGATCGTCAACAGGCTCATCGCCCGCCTCCGAGGTAGGCGTCGACGACGGTCGCGTTCGACAGCACCTCCTGCGGATCGCCCTCGGCGATCACGCGACCGGCGTCCATGCAGACCAGGCGTCTCGCGACCTGCAACAGCACATGCACGATGTGCTCGATCCAGACGACGGCGATGTCGCGGGCGTGCAGCACCCTGATCGTCTGCACGAGTTCCGCGGCCTCGCCGTCTGTGAGCCCGCCGCCGATCTCATCCAGCAGCAGGACCTGCGGGTCGGTGGCGAGGGCGCGGGTCAGTTCCAGGCGTTTGCGATCGAGCAAGCCGAGCGTCGCGGCAGGCCGGTTGGCTACGCCCGTCATGCCGCAGAGCTCGATCGCATCGATGCAACGGGCATAGGCCTCGGCCTGCGGGAAACCGCCCCCATGGGTGGCCGCCGTGAAGACGTTCTCGAACACCGTCATGCCGCTGAACGGCTGGGGCACCTGGTGGGTGCGCACGATGCCCATCCGGCAGCGGCTCGCGGCGTCGAGCGACGACACGTCGTCGCCCTTGAAGGCCACTTTGCCGGCGGTGGCCGCCTGCGAGCCGGACAGGAGGCTGAGCAAGGTCGTCTTGCCGGCGCCGTTCGGGCCGACGATGCCGATCGCATCGCCGCGCCGCACGTCGAAATCGACGCCGTCGAGGACGAGCAGCGCACCGTATTGCTTGCGAAGCCCTCGAGCCGAAAGCAATGGATCCGTGGACGGCATGGCGCGGTGAACCGTCCCGAATCAGGCGTAGGAGAGCAGCTTGGCCGCCACCGGGACGGCGGGGTCGCCTGCGTTCTCGGTCACGACGTAGTCGTACTTGTACTTCGCGCCCGCAGCGGCCTTGACCCACTGCGTACCGATCAGCGGCGTCGAGCACGCGCCCGGCACCGGCCCCTTGGTGAAGTCGATCTTGCCGACCGTGGTGGTGGTCTGCAGCGAGCCGAGCGCCTTGGCGATACTCGCCTTGTCCTTCGGATTGGTGCTGGCCTTCAAGGCTTCGAAGCCGGCGTCGAGCAGCGACATCGACGCCCCGAGCTGCTGGCTCCACTGCTTGTTCGCGGCCTTCTCGTAGCCGTCGGCCAACTGCACGCCGGTCGCACCGGTCAGCGGCGACTTGTAGGGGAAGGTCTTGTGCCAGTAGCAGGCGCTGGCAAGGTTGAAGCCGAGGGGCCCGAGCGCCTCGACGGTCGACGGGAACAAGCCGGTCTTGGCCACCTGCACGATCTTCATCGTCTTCGCGAGCCCCTGCTGGGCGGCCTGGCGCCAAAAGGTGGCGAAGTCCGGCGGAATCGGAAAGGTGTTGAAGATGTCGCACTTCTCGGCCTTGAACTTCGCGATCTGTGCCGAGAAGTCGGTGGTACCCGTCTCGTAGGGGCCGGCATCGACGATCGTGAAGCCGGCCTTCTGCAGCGCCGGCGCCAAGCTGGCGCGGATGGCGTTGCCGTCGGCATCGTTGGGATAGAGCGCCGCTACCTTCTTGTTGGTCGACAGCTGGCCCCACTGCGAGGCGTAGCACTTGGCGAACTCGCCGACACCGAACGAGAAGTGGAAGGTCCACTTGAACGGCGACGGCGCGCCGGGCTTGGCGCCGCGACCGAAGTACCAGGCCTCCCAGGGCGTGACGGTCGAGAGGCAGGGCACGCCCGCGCCCTCGCAGGCGTCGGCGACCGGGTTGACGGTCTCGGGGGCCGACGTGACGAGCACGAGATCGACCTTGTCGGAATTGATCAGCGACTTCGCCAATTGGCTGGCCCGGGCCGGATCGGACTGGGTGTCGCGATCGAGGATTTCGACCGCGTACTTCTTGCCGCCCACGGTCAACCCCTCCTTCAACGCCTTGCGGGCGAGTTCGAGCACGTAGCCGTCGGCCTCGCCGAAGCTCGCCAACGCACCGGTGCGCGGGCTGATGAAGCCGACCCGGATCGTGTTCGCGGCATCGGCGCCCTGGGCGAAGATCGACGTGGGGTTGAGCAGGGCCAGGCCAACGGCGCCGCCGGCGCCGAGCACCGTGCGCCGTGAAGGCAAGGCCTGGTTCGTCGGGGCTGCGGCTTCTTTGTCGTTTGCATTCATGTCGTGTCTCCTGATATTCGTCCGGGATGAAGCCATTGCGGAATCTACTTGGCCATGCAGCCACCGTCGGTGACCAGCATCAAGCCGGTCGTGAAACTCGATGCGTTCGACGCGAGGTACAGCGCCGTGCCCTTGATTTCGCTGGCGTCGGCCACGCG
>CAXTDH010000003.1:17232-23606 GCA_964242405.1 uncultured Rhizobacter sp.
AGGCCGTTGCCGGCGCCGGTGATCACGGCAACCTGGCCGCTCAGGTCGAACATCTTCTTCACGTTCATGGCGTTGCCCCCCTTTCGCTGCCTGGATTCAACTGACCGTCATCGCGCCGTCGGCGACGAGCTCGGCGCCCGACATCCAGCGCGACAGGTCGGAGGCGAGGAACAGCGCCAGGTTGGCGATGTCGCTCGGCAGGCCGGTGATGCCGAGCGGGTGCGCCGCCTTCATCTGCGTGTAGGCGTCGTCGCGGTCCTTGAACAGGCCGAGGCCCACGAAGTCGTTGAGCAGCTTCTCGCCCATCTCGGTTTCCACCAGGCCGGGGTGGATCGAGTTCACCCGAATGCCGTAGCCGAGCCGACCGAACTCGACTGCAGCGGCCTTGGTCAGCAAGCGCACCGCACCTTTGGAAGCGGAGTACACGCCAAGACCGGGCGTACCGATCAGGCCTGCCACCGACGACAGGTTGACGATGCTGCCGCCCTTGCCCGCGCGACCGCCCGGCTTCATCGCCCGCACCGCGTGCTTGTGGCCGATGAGCACGCCGTTCACGTTCACCGCGAGCAGCTTCTGGATGTCGGCGACGGTGATGTTTTCGAGAAAGCAGGTCTGCTCGATCCCGGCGTTGTTGACCAGGATGTCCAAGCCACCGAAGCGGTCCAGTGCGGTGTCGATGAACGCGATCCACTGATCTTCGACGGACGTGTCGTGCGCGACGAACACGGCTTGGCCACCGGACCCGCGGATCTGCGCTGCGACTTGCTCGCCACGCTCGGCCTGCACGTCGCCCAAAACAACACGGGCACCCGCTCGGGCGAACGTGCGGGCCACCTCTGCGCCGATGCCGCCCGCAGCGCCAGTGACGGCCGCAACTTTGCCACTCAAGTCGATCATGTTGTCTCCATCGCGCCGGTCGGTAGGAATCACTGTTCCCACTTCGATGCCCATGCGTCGTTTGCTTTTCCCGGGTCCGATGTCGGTCGGGGATTGGGGCGGATCATGTGTTCCGCACGGCGCAAAGCAGTAGGCATCTCGAATGGGATTTCACTGAGTGAAAAATGACAAGCGCGCAGGCAAGCACTACAGTGCACCTCTTCGCATCAGCCGAAAAATGGAACGGAGAGTCAGATGAAAGCGGCCTACTACGAACAAACCGGGCCCGCCGAGCGTGTGCTCGTTGTGGGTGACTTGCCTGACCCACAACCCGCAGCCGACGAGGTGAGAGTCCGGTTGGAATGGTCCGGCGTCAACCCTTCCGATGTGAAAGCGAGGTCCGGCTCGCGTGGCCCGACGATGCCGTTTACGCGGGTCATTCCGCACAGCGATGGCATGGGTGTCATTGACGCCGTCGGTGCCAAAGTCGACCCGGCGCGAATTAGTCAACGGGTTTGGGTCTGGAATGCAGCCTGGGCTCGACCGAATGGGACAGCAGCGGGCTTCGTCGTTCTGCCACAGCAACAAGCCGTGGCCTTGCCTGACAACGTTCCTGGCGACGTCGGGGCATGCCTGGGCATACCGGCGCTTACCGCAGCGCATGCGGTGCTGACAGATGGTGGCGTGGCGGGGCAACGGGTCCTGGTGGCCGGCGGTGCGGGTGCGGTGGGCCACTACGCAGTGCAGTTCGCGCATCTGCTCGGCGCCCGCCATGTCATCACGACCGTGAGTTCACCGGCCAAGGCCGAGTTGGCCCGCGTGGCGGGCGCCGACGTGGTGATCGACTACCGAACCGAGAACGTCGCGGAACGCGTCCGTGAAGCGACGGATGGCGCGGGTATCGATCGGGTCATCGAGGTCGACATCGCAGCGAACGCCGCCATCGACATGGAAGTGGTTCGGCCCGACGGGATGTGGGTGCTCTACTGCAGTGGTGCGCGGCAGTTCAGCCTGCCGTTCTTCCCGATGATTTCGCGCAACATCCTGGTCCGATTCTTCATCGTGTACCAGCTGAGCGCAGCCGACCGCCTGCGTGCGAACGCGGTCCTCGATGACTTCCTTCGGCGCAATCTCCTGCAGCACAACGTAGCCGCCCGATTGCCGCTCGCATCCATCGCGCAAGCTCACGAACTGGTCGAGGCCGGGTCTGTCGTCGGCAATGTCGTGCTGTCCATTGATTGACCCGCGCGCTCCCACTTCGATCCCAGCCGAAAGGGCGATCCCATGCTGCAAGGCAAGACCATCATCGTGACCGGTGCCGCATCCGGTATCGGCGCCGCCACGGCGGCGCTCGTTTCGTCGCAGGGCGCAGAGGTGATCTCGGTGGACATCAACCGGCCGGCGACACCGGTGGGGCGATTCGTGCAGGCCGATCTGTCCGACAGGTCGTCGATCGATCGCCTGTTGGCCGCTTTGCCGTCGGGAGCGCATGGTCTGGCCAACATCGCCGGTCTGCCGCCCACGCTCCCGCCCGAAGCGGTTCTGAAGGTCAATCTTGTGGGACTCAAGTACCTGACCACGCAGTTGGTGCCGAAGCTTTCCGACGGCGCTTCCATCGTCAACCTTGCTTCGCTGGCGGGCCTGGGCTGGGCTGAGTCCAAGGACGCAGTGCTCGCGAGCGCCGACTTGGACTTCGACGAGGTTCCCGCCTTCTGCGTCGAGCATGGCATTGCAGGCGGTCGAAGCTACTTCTTCTCGAAGGAAGCGCTGATCGTGTGGACGATGCAGAACCGCTGGACCTGGCGCTCGCGCGGCATCCGGATGAATGCGGTCAGCCCCGGGCCGGTCGACACGCCCATCCTGAAGGACTTCATCGCGACGCTCGGGGCTCGCGCCGAGGAGGACATGAAGACCATGGATCGGCCCGGCAAGCCGGGCGACATCGCGCCCGTGGTTGCGTTTCTGTTGTCTGACAGTTCGGCCTGGATTCGAGGGACGAACCTACCAGTGGATGGAGGTATGTACTCGAACGTGCTCTGTGAGAGGCACGAACTTTGACCCCGTCGGGAAAGGCGAGGAATGTCAGTCGATGGTCTGGCGATGGTAGGCGCAGCCGCTGGCCCTATCGATGCCTTGTGCCCTTTCTCAAGGCACTCTCCCTTCTCAAGCCCAGCGGCTTCTTCGACCACCTCGATCCTCGCGCCCGCACCGATGCCGAGCCGCCGCCTCTGCTGTCGAAGATCGCCGCTCTTCACGGCAAGAGCACGCTGCACCCGGTGGTCTTGCGCGCCTCCAGATCCCGGTGCGCCTGGGCGACATCGCGCAAGGCGTAGCGCCGCTCGACCGGGATGTGGATCTGCCCGCCGACCACCATGGCGAACAGGTCGTCGGCCATCGCCTGCGTCGCCTCGCGGGTCGTGATGTGGGTGAAGAGCGTCGCCCGGGTCAGGTAGAGCGAACCCTTGGCGCCGAGGATGCCAGGGGCGAACGGCGGCACGACGCCCGAGGCGTTGCCGAAGCTCGCCATCAGGCCGAAGGGGCGCAGGCAATCGAGCGACTTGTCGAAGGTGTCCTTGCCGACCGAGTCATAGACCACCTTGACGCCCCGGCCGCCGGTGATCTCCTTCACCCGGGCGACGAAGTCGTCGGTGCGGTAGTTGACGGTAAAGGCGGCGCCGTTGGCCTTGGCGAGGGCGCACTTTTCGTCCGACCCCGCCGTGCCGATCAGTTGCAGGCCGAGCGCCTTCGCCCATTGGCAGGCGATCAGGCCGACACCGCCGGCCGCGGCGTGGAAGAGCACGAAGTCGCCGGGAACCAGGCCCTCCTGCGGCAGCGTCTTCTTCAGCAGGTACTGGGCGGTCAGGCCCTTGAGCATCATGGCGGCGCCGGTGTCGAAATCGATCTCGTTCGGCAGCTTGCAGACGGTCATGGCCGGCAGCACCCGCAAGCTGCAATAGCTGCCGGACGGGTTGCCGGCATAGGCGGCCCGGTCGCCGACCTTCAGGTGCGTCACCCCCTCGCCGGCCGCCTCGACGATGCCGGCGCCCTCCATGCCGAGGGCCAGCGGCATCGGCAGGGTGTAGCCGCCGGCGCGCTGGTAGACGTCGATGAAGTTGAGGCCACAGGCCTTGTGGGCAATGCGGATCTCGCCCGGGCCGGGCTCGCCGACGGGCAAATCGACGAAGTGCATCTCCTCCGGGCCGCCGGGCCGGTCGACGCGGACGGTTACGCTGGTGTGGGCTGAAACAATCGAACTTTCGGGCATGAGGTCCTCCTTTGCGTCGCGGACGACACGCCGCGATTCGCCTGCTGCGCTATCGTGCCAGCACCGCGATCGGATTGCACGCTGCTTGCTGCGTTGGCCGCCCGCCACGACACCCTGAGCCACCCTCTCGATGAAGCGCCTGACCACCGCACCGAACCTCGCGCTCGCCACCTTGTGGGCCGACCTGCTGACGCACGCCGGCATCGCGACCACGGTGCAGCGGCAATACGCCAGCAGCATCGCCGGCGAAGTGCCGCCCGACCAGACCTTGCCCGAACTCTGGGTGCAGGACGCTGTGCAGTGGGAGCGCGCCAAGGCCTTGCTGCACGAACTTCGTCACCCTGTCCATCGGCACTGGGCCTGTCGCGGCTGCCAGGAAGTGATCGACGGGCCGTTCGAGCAGTGTTGGAACTGTGGCGCAGCCATGCCGGTCTGACAAGCTGCTCGACGGCCGTATGCAGGCCACGCCGATTCAGAACGTCCCCGGGTAAGCGCCCCCGTCGAGCAACAGGTTCTGACCGGTGATGTAGCCGGCCTGCCGGCTGCAGAGGAAGGCGCAGGCGGCGCCGAACTCCTCCGGCTGTCCGAGGCGCCGGGCCGGGATGCCGGCCGTGCGCCGGGCGATCGCGGCCTCGACCGACTCACCCGCCTGGCCGGCCGCTGCGACCAGCGTGTCGCGCAGCCGGGCCGTGTCGAAGGCGCCGGGTAGCAAACCGTTGATCGTGACGCCATGGGCAGCGATGCTGCTCCGCGCCAGGCCGGCGATGAAGCCGGTCAGGCCCGCACGGGCACCGTTGCTGAGCCCCAGCCCGCCGATCGGCGCCTTGACCGCTCCGGAGGTGATGTTGACGACGCGGCCGTAGCCACGCTCGGCCATGGTGTCGACCGTCGCCCGGATGAGTTCGATCGGCGTCAGCATGTTGGCGTCGAGCGCCTTCATCCAGGCGTCGCGATCCCACTGCCGAAAATCACCGGGCGGCGGGCCGCCCGCGTTGTTCACGAGGATGTCGACCTGCGGACAAGCGGCGAGTGCCGCCTCGCGGCCTTCGGCCGTCGTGATGTCACCGGCGACCGTCCGGACTTCGCCCAGGCCCAGTGCGCGCAGCTCCGTGGCCGTCGCCTCCAGTGCCTCCGAGCCGCGGGCGGTGACGACGACGTTGACGCCTTCCTGCACCAGCGCCCTCGCGCAGCCCTTGCCGAGCCCTTTGCTGGCGGCGCAGACGAGCGCCCATTTGCCGGTCAAGCCCAAGTCCATGTGCAGCCCTGGTGAAAAGGTGATGAATTCTGCTGGCAAACGATATCACGATATCATCGGCTCCATGCACGCGCGAGGAAGCCACCATGGCCCAGTTCACCGTCCGGAATCTGGAAGAAGACGTGAAGACCCGGCTGAAGCAACGCGCCGCACGCCACGGTGCGAGCATGGAAGAGGAAGTGCGACAGATCCTGCGCTGCGCGGTCAAAGACGATCAGGCGCCCGCTGCCGGCCTCGGCAAGCGCATCTCCGCTCGGTTTGCAAAGGTGGGCCTCGAACAAGACCTTCCTGAACTTCGGGGGCAGCTGCTCGGCAAAAGCGTCTTCGGAAGGTGATCATCCTCGACACGAACGTGGTGTCGGAGCTGATGCGGCGCACACCGAGCCCATCGGTGACGGGCTGGCTGGATCGTCAGCCGGCGGCTTCCATCTGGCTGACCAGCATCACCCTGTTCGAAAGCCGGCTCGGACTGGCCCTGTTGCCGCAAGGCCGTCGACGCCGGCTGCTCGAAGAAGCTTTCGAGCTGATGCTGAGGGACGATCTCGAACACCGGGTGTTGCCTTTCGACAGCGAGGCGGCGGTCCAGGCCGCGTTGATCGGCGCCACGCGTCAACGGGCCGGTCGGCCGGTCGACATCCGAGACACGCAGATCGCCGGAATCGCGATTGCCCGTCGCGCGACGCTCGCCACCCGAAACCTCATTCACTTCGACGACTTGCCGACCCCGGTGGTCAGCCCCTGGGATCAGCGCATCGGCTGAATCAGGCGTCGATCACTCCGTACCCCCCTGGCCGCCGCCCACCAACCGCTACCGCCAGCGCGCCAGCAGCCAGATGCCCACGAGCACCAGGGCGGTGCCGGCGGCGATCCACACCGTGAACGGCTCGCCCAGGACGACGACGCCGAGCAGGATGGTCGCCACGGGGCCGATCATGCCGGTCTGGGCGGCGACCGTCGCGCCGATGCGCTCGATCGCCA
>CAXTDH010000004.1:0-23447 GCA_964242405.1 uncultured Rhizobacter sp.
GCTCTTGCCCTCGTTCATCCAGCCGCGCATGGCCGGGTCCAGCGAGAGGGCGAGCGTCTTGACGAGGACGCCGCCCTCGGCAGGTGCGGTGACCGGTTCGGTGGTGAACTCCCAGCCGTCGCGGGTGGGGAAGCCGTTGGGTCGGGCCTTCAGGCGGACCTGGTGGTTGGTGAGACTGGCGAGGTCGGACATGTGGTGTCTCCGGTGTCTGTCGAGGGCTGCGATCTTAAAGTCGGACGAAAAAAAGCCGCGGGGTTGCCGCGGCTTTCGTTCCAGGGGCTCGCGCCCCGTGGTTTACAGCACCTTGATGTTGGCTGCCTGCAGGCCCTTCTGGCCTTGCTTGACTTCGAATTCAACGCGCTGGTTCTCCAGCAGCGTCTTGAAGCCCGTGCCCGTGATGTCACGGAAGTGGGCGAAAAGGTCGGCGCCGCCAGCGTCTTGAGCGATGAAGCCGAAGCCCTTGCTCTCGTTGAACCACTTCACGGTACCGGTTTGCGTCGTCATGGGACTAGATCCTATCTTCTAACAAATGATGCGCAGCACATGCGGCGCATGCAGCGACACTCAAGAAACGATCGGGGGGATTTTCTAGCGACCTTGCCGGGTGCCCGAGACCCGGGACCACGGCAAGTAAGGAAAGAAACTCTCGGAACCACTGTCTTGCGTATGACTGTGCGGCGAACTGTACACCAGAAGCGCCGTTTTCCGCACGATATCGGTCAGCGTTGACCTTTCGGGCAACAGATCGATCGTTGACCGAGAATCGGTGGGACATCATTTGGATGAAACGAGATGTCCGATCCGAATTCAAGCGCACCCCAGGCTGCGGCCGCAAACGCGCACGTAACGCCGTCGCCGTCGCTGGCTGCCGCAATCGCGCCTCCGGTGACCGACTGGAAGCACGATGGCGTTCGGGTGGTGACCGGCGACCGTCTCGACTCCAACACCGCCCAGACGCCCGGCATGGAACGCAAGGCCGCGATCGACTTGGCCCGGGTCGGCGCGCAAAAGCTCTGGGCCGGGACCGTGCACATCCATCCGGATGCCAGAACGGGTGCGCACCATCATGGGCCGCTCGAGAGCGTCATCTACGTCGTCAAGGGGCGGGCGCGGATGCGCTGGGGTGCCGCGCTCGAGTTCACGGCCGAAGCAGGGCCCGGCGACTTCATCTACGTGCCGCCCTATGTGCCGCACCAGGAAATCAACGCCAGCCCGACCGAGACGCTCGAGTGCGTGTTGGTCAGGAGCGACGGCCAGGCGATCGCCGTCAACCTCGACATCGAGCCGGTGGAGGCGCCGCAGACCGTGCGCTGGATCGACCCGACCCATCCGCAGGGATGAACGCGCCATGAGCAAACGGCCTCTTTCCCTCGGCGTGCTCGACCAGTCGATCTCGCTTGCCGGCAGCACCGAGGATGCGGCGATCCGCGACACGCTGGATCTCGCCCAGCACTGCGAGCGCCTCGGTTACTCGCGCTTCTGGGTCAGCGAGCACCATGGCCTGCCGACCATCGTCGGCAGCGCGCCCGAGATCCTGATAGCGGCCATCGCCGCCCGCACCAGCCGGATCCGCATCGGCAGCGCCGGCGTCATGCTGCCGCATTACAGCGCCCTGAAAGTGGCGGAGCAGTTCCGGGTGCTGGAGGCGCTGGCCCCCGGCCGCATCGACCTGGGCGTCGGTCGGGCGCCCGGGGGCGACATGCGGACGGCGCGTGCGTTGAACCCCAACGCCCACGCGGCCGCGGACGACTTCCCCGAGCAGGTCCGCGACCTGCAGGCCTGGACGACGCTGCCGTCGCACCTCGGCATCAGCGCCCATCCGTTCGGGCCGCATGCGCCCGAGGTCTGGGTGCTGGGCAGCTCGAATTACGGCGCGCAGCTCGCCGCGCATTTCGGCCTGCCGTACGCGTACGCTTACTTCTTCGTCGACGGCGAGGGCACCGAGGAGGCGCTGGGCCTCTACCGTCGGCTCTACCGGCCGAGCGAGCGGCATCCGGAGCCGCGGCCCACCGTCTGCGTCTGGGCACTGGCCGCCGAGAGCCACGACGCCGCGGTCCACCATGCGCTCTGTCGCGACCGCTGGCGAGTCGACAGGGCGCGTGGCGTTCTCGGGCCGCTGCAGCCGCCGGACTCGATTGCAGCGCGCGGCTTCACTGCCGATGAACTGCACATGCTGGCGCCCATGCGCCGACGGGCATTCGTCGGCACCGGCAAGGAGGTGGCTGCGCAGCTGCGCACGCTGGCCGACGAGCTGCAACTCGCGGAGATCGTCGTCAACACCTGGGCGCATGATCCGGCGGTCAGGCGGATGTCCTACCGTCTGCTGGCCGACGAATTCGCCCTCGAGACGGCGTCCGCGACCTGATCAGCCCGGGATGCAACTCGACACGTCTGGTCGTGACCAGCCCGACATGACCGGCTCGATTCCACAGGCGATCGACTTTCCGCTGCGCGGCGAGCACATCCCGCTCGACGCCCTGCTCAAGGCGACCGGGCTGGCGCCCAGCGGGGGTGCCGCGAAGATGATGGTCGCCGAAGGCAAGGTGCAGGTCGATGGGCGCGAGGAGTTGCGCAAGACCTGCAAGATCCGCCCCGGGCAGGTCGTCGTCGTGGCCGGCGCTCGGGTACGGGTGATGGGGCCGGCGCTGTAAGAGATCGGCGGTAGACGACGGGCTGACGACGGGCTGGCAAAGAAGCCCGGTCGTTTCGCCGGTGTCGCCGACGCCCTTTTGCGCCGCCGCCAAGTCGAGGCATCATCCGAACATGACGACGCCGCTGCTCCCCTCGCAGACCCCGCCCGTGCTCGAGCCGCCCCTGACCGACCCGCGGCAGCTCGCAGTTGCGCTGCTCGACGACGGTCGCGCACTGCTTGCGCCGGCCGATCTCGCCGACCTGCTGGCGACCGACCGCGCCGAGCTCGACCGCCTGCGTTCGACCTGGGACGACTTGCCGCTCGACGGCTACCTGCGAGACGGCGGTCGTTATCGGCGCCGCCGCCATGCGTGCTTCATCGTCTCGGGCACGCGCGTCGAGGCGGTACCGCACCGGGCGCACTGGCAACCGGTGGCCTACAACGCCTTGCATGGCGGCATCGAGCGCTGGTTCGAACCGATGACGGATGCGGTGGTGCGGGCGCCGGTCTGGTCGCGCCTGCTGGTGGCGCTCGCCGCGGTCTGCTCGGCACAACGCGGCGTGCAGCCGTGGTTCATCGAGGCGCATCAGTTCCGGATCGACACCACCGACGGCATCGGCCGGCCGACGCCCGAGGGCGCACACCGGGACGGTGTCGATTTCGTCGCCGTGGTGCTCGTCGACCGGACGGGCATCAAAGGCGGAGAGACACGGGTCTTCGACGCCGAAGGCCCCGCCGGCCTGCGCTTCACGATGAGCGAACCCTGGACGACCTTGCTGCTGGACGACAGCCGGGTGATCCATGAGAGCACACCGATCCAGCCAACGGAGAGCGGCGGGCACCGTGACACCCTGGTCCTGACATTCTGCTCGGGCGGCTTCCAGGGGCCGGAGGTCGCCTGACCTGGATCTGGATTGCCTGAACTTCAGATCTCGAGCCGGCCGAGCCAGCTCGGTCGGTCGGTCGGCTCGGCGACCGGCTCCGCTTCGCTCATCCGCCGCAGCTGCAGTTCAGCGCCGACGACGTCCGGTTCGTCGCAACCCGGTGGATCGGCGAACAGTGCCTGCCGATACTTCTTTCATCGCACCCCGCAAGACGCGGCGTCGATCGACAAGGAGATCATCATGAACACCACCATCGCCGCCCGCCTCGCCCCCGTCACCTTGCTGGGGGCGGTCTTCGCCGGCGGCTTCAGCGTCGCGGCTGCCCATGCCGGTGAAGCGCATACGGTCCGGATCGTCGAATTGCCGCGCGTGACGATCGTCGCGAAGCGGATCAAGACCGAACCGCTGGCAGCCGATGTGGGCGCGGCGGCACCGAAGGCAACGGTCCGGATCGTCGAGCTGCCGCGAGTCCTGGTGGTCGCGAAGCGGGCCGTACCTTCGACCACCTTCGTGGCCGAGCAGCGCAATACGGGATCGCCAGGCGTCTGACGGATCCCGGTGTCGCCGCCGGGTCAAGCGTCAGGCGAGCTGCGCCTGCTGTATGCCGGCGATCGCCCACTCGCGGCTGCCGTCGGTCGGCTTGACCAGATGCCAGATCTCGTCGAATGGCACGGTCGGGCCGGCCTGTTCCTCGCGGATGAGGCCATGGAACCGAACGCTGACGACCTGGCGATCGGCCTCTGCCACCACCTCGAGCACCTCGGCATCGACCCGGACGACATCGGTCACCTGAACCGCATTGCCGCGCTCCTGCAGTTCGAGGCGAACGCTCGCGAACATCTCCGGCGTGGTGAAGGCGCGCAGGTCGTCGAGGTCGGAACGGTCGTTGGCCGTCTGCATCCGGATGAAGATCATCTTCGCGATTCGCTCGAACCCGGCGGCGTCAAACCCCGCGGGCAGACGGGTGACCGTCGGCAGCGGCCCTTGCGCGGCCGGCCGGGGCTGCGTCGCAGCGTTGCCTGCCCAGCCGGAGCCGCCGCCATTCAGCGCGCCGCCGTTCGCCGCCGGCATGCCGCCGACCGGCGCACCCGAACTCGAGGCCCCGGCGTACTGCATGCCGCCGCGCGCAGCGCCGATCGGCCCGTTGCCGGCGAAGCGCCGCATCAGGAAGCGGATCGCGGCAAACGCCACGAGACCGAGCAGCACCATCATGATGACATTGCCGAACCCGGCGCCGAGGCCGAGATGGCTCATCAGCGCAGCGATGCCGAGCCCTGCGGCGAGACCGGCGATCGGCCCCATCCAGGAGCGCCGGGGCGCGGCAGCAGGTACGCCGGCGGGGGGCGGCGTGGTCGGGGCGGCCTGCGGCGGGCGTGCGGGCAACGAATCGGGCGCTCGGCTCGGCATGCTGCGCTGCATGCCCGACGAACCCCCACCTCCCAAGCGTTTCGCCTCGGCATCGCCCGGCAGGATCAGGCCGGTCGACGCGACGGCCAGCGACAAGGCAAGGATCAACGATTTCATCAGGCACTCCTCATCGGTTTCACACGGCGCCGTGGGCTCACGACGCGACTCGACACCATTGGACGCAACGCAGCGACAGGCGGCTATGGTAAGAGCTCGGAATAGCCCTTCGGTTCCCTCGACCGCCTGATCGTGAGGTGAGGCCGCCGATGGCGAACGCAAGTCGCCCCCGGCGGTCCACGTCAAAACGGTGTCGGTGACTCGAACTCGAACAGCCGGCCTGTCGCCGGGTGGGGCAAGACCAGCCTTTGGGCGTGCAGCATCAGCCGGTCGGCCATCGCCAGGATCTCGGCCGGCGCATAAAGTGCATCGCCGAGGATCGGATGGCCGATCGCGAGCAGGTGCACGCGCAATTGATGCGCACGGCCGGTGATCGGCTCGAGTTCCAGGCGGGTCCGGCCGGGCGCGTCGATCCCACGGGTCGTGTCGCTCGACCGCCGGTAGTGCGTCGTCGACGGCCGGCCCTGCACCCGGTCGACCTGCTGTCGGGGCCGGTTCGGCCAGTCGGCGCCCAGTGGCAGGTCGATGGTGCCGGCGCTATCGGCCGGGCGGCCGTGGACGATCGCGATATAGCGTTTGCTCACCTCGCGCTCGGCGAATGACCGGCCGAGCCGTCGTTGCGCCTCGATGCCCCGGGCGAACACCATCAGCCCGGAGGTGGCCATGTCGAGCCGGTGGACGATGAGCGCGTCGGCGAACCGGGCCTGGACGCGGGCGGCGAGGCAATCCTGCCGGTCGGCGCCTCTCCCCGGTACCGAAAGCAGGCCGGCCGGCTTGACGGCGACGATCAGCGATTCGTCGACGTGGAGAATTTGAAGGTGTGCCCCGGGCGGCGAGTCGGCGGTGCTCCCCTCCACGACGGCTCAGCGTCCGGCGACCAGGGCATCGCGGCTCGCGAGTGCCGGAAAGAGCCGAAACCACAACCCGGCGACCAGCAACGTGCCGACGCCGCCGAGCAGCACCGAGCCGACCGGCCCGAGCCAGGCCGCGGTCAGGCCCGACTCGAACTCGCCGAGCTGGTTCGAGCCGCCGATGAAGACGGAATTGACGGCACTCACCCGCCCGCGCATGTCGTCGGGCGTGTCGAGCTGGACCAGCGACTGGCGGATCACGACGCTCACCATGTCGGCGGCGCAGGCCATGACCAGCGCTCCCAACGACAGCGCGAACGAGGTCGACAGGCCGAAGACGAGCGTCGCCAGGCCGTAGACCGCGACCGCCGCGAGCAGCACCCGGCCGGCCTTGCGGGTGATCGGCCAGCGGCTGAGCGCGACCGACAAGCCGAAGGCGCCCGCGGCGGGCGCGGCGCGCAGCAGCCCGAGGCCCCACGGGCCGGTCGCCAGCACATCTCGGGCGAAGATCGGCAGCAAGGCAGTGGCGCCGCCGAGCAGCACCGCGAACAGATCCAGCAAAATGGCACCCAGGATGACCGGCCTTCGGCGCACGAAGCGGATGCCGCCGAGCAGGGTCTCGACATTCATCCGCCGCTTCGCACCCGGCGAGTGTTCGTAGCGCAAGCCACCGACCAGCACGCCGGCGGCCATGAACAGGAACGCACAGAGCGTGTGGACGGTGGCCGCGCCGGCGACATAGACGAAGCCGCCGATCGCCGGCCCGGCGACGATCGCCGCCTGGCTGCCGGCGGAAGAGAAGGCTAGGGCGCGCGGCAGCAAGGCAGCCGGCACGAGCAACGGCACCAGCGCCTGTTGCGCCGGCATCTGAAAAGCGCGAATCACGCCGAGGACGATCGACATTGCGAAAAGCAGCTCCCGGCCGGCCCAGCCCTGCCCACTGGCGACCGCGAGCAGCGCCGCGACGCCCGTCTGCGCCACCATGCACAGGGCGACGATGCGGCCTCGGTGGTGGCTGTCGACGACATGACCGGCCACCAGCACCAGCAGCAGGGCGGGCAGGAACTGCAGCAGGCCGATCAGGCCGAGGTCGAACGCGCTTCGGGTCAGGTCGTACATCTGCCAGCCGATCGCGACCATCAGCATCTGGCTGCCGGCGGTGCTGGCCAGCCGCGAGAACCAGAGGCGAAGGTAGGCCGGATGGTCGGACAGCAAAGATCCGGGCGCCGCCAGACGAGCCTGCCCCGCGGGCTCGGGCGTCATCGAGGCTGCATCCGCGCCGAACCGAGGTACCGGACGCCGGCGTGCCCCTCCTGCAGGGCGGTCTGCAGCGCCTTGGCCACGGCGCCGGCGGTGATCGGCCGGATGCCTTTGGGGATCAGCGGGGCGATCGGCCCCAGCAGCCGTTGCGCCCACGCCTCGCCGGGGCGACGCGGCTGGCCGAGGCGCGCCCGGTCGCCGAGCAGCAGCGACGGTTGGGCGATGACGATGGATTCAAAGCCGAGTTGGGCGATCGCGGTCTCCATCTCGCCCTTGACGCGGTTGTAGAACATGGCGGATTTCGGATCGGCGCCATGGGCCGACACGACGGCCAGGCGACGGGCGCCCGCTTGCCGGGCGGCGCAGGCGGTGGCGACGACGAAATCGCGGTCGACCTGGGCGAAGGCCTGCTTCGAGCCGGCCACTTCGATCGTCGTGCCGAGGGCGATGTAGACGTCGTCGACAGGCGGCAAGCGCTCGGGCGGGTCGGCGGTCAAGCGGGCGAAGTCGATCGTGTGGAACTGCAGCTTCGGTTCGCTGCCGGCGCGTGGCCCGGCGCGCCGCACGAGCACGTGGATGGTGCTGTAGGCGGCGTTCGCCTGCAATTGCGACAGCAGTTCACCGCCGACCAGCCCGGTGGCGCCGGCGAGGAGCGCGATTCGGGAAGCAGCGGCGGCAGGTGTCGGCGACATCGCCTCACTCTACCCGCCGGTTGCCGAATGTCAGCGCTTGGGCGGCGCCGGGCGCGCGGCCGGCCGTCCACCACCGCCGCCACCGCCACCGCCGTTGCCACGCGGGCCCTGCGGCCTGGCCGGCTGCTGCCCGTTCGAAGGCGCCCGGCTGCCACCGGCATGGCCGCCGCGTCCACCACCACCACCGCCGCCGCCGCCCGCGTGCGGCCGGTGGCCGCCACGGCTCGCGCCTTCGCCGATCACCATCCGGCCGAGCACGATCGGCTCTGGTTTCTCGTTGGCGAGCGGCCCGAAGCCGGGGATGATCTCCTTCGGAATCTCGCGCTTGATCAGACGTTCGATGTCGCGCAGGAAGCCGTTCTCGTCGACGCAGACGAGCGACACCGCCTCGCCGGTCGCGCCGGCACGCCCGGTCCGGCCGATCCGGTGCACATAGTCCTCCGGCACGTTCGGCATCTCGTAGTTGACGACGTGCGGCAGCATGTCGATGTCGATGCCGCGGGCGGCGATGTCGGTCGCGACCAGCACCGTCAGCTCGCCCTTCTTGAAGTCGGCGAGCGCCTTGGTGCGCGCCGTCTGGCTCTTGTTGCCGTGGATCGCCATGGCGCTGATGCCGGCGTGCAGCAGGTGCTCGACGAGGCGATTGGCGCCGTGCTTCATGCGGGTGAAGACGAGCACCTGCTCCCAGTCGTTCTCCTTGATGAGATGGATCAGCAGGTCCTTCTTCATCTCCCGGCCGACCGGGTGCACTTTTTGTTCGATGGCGTCGTTCGCCTGGTTGCGGCGTGCGACCTCGATCAGCACCGGCTTGTTCAGCAGACGGTCGGCGAGCGCCTTGATCTCGTCGCTGAAGGTCGCCGAGAAGAGCAGGCTCTGCTTTTGCGCCGGCAGCACCGCGAGCACCTTCTTGATGTCGTGGATGAAGCCCATGTCGAGCATCCGGTCGGCTTCGTCGAGGACGAAGATCTCGACGTGGCTGAGGTCGAGCGTGCGCTGCTGATGGTGGTCGAGCAGGCGGCCCGGGGTCGCGACCAGGATGTCGACGCCGCGGCGCAGCTTGTCGATCTGCGGCTGCATGCCGACGCCGCCGAACATCACCATGCTCGTCAGGCCGCTGTACTTGCCGTAGGTGCGGACGCTTTCCTCGACCTGGGCAGCGAGCTCGCGGGTGGGGGTCAGGATCAACGAGCGGATCGGCAGGCGACCTTTGGCATCACGAACGGCCGGCTTGGCCATCAGCCGGTGCAGCAGGGGCAGGGTGAAGCCGGCGGTCTTGCCGGTGCCGGTTTGGGCGCCACCCATCAGGTCGGCGCCGGAGAGGATGGTCGGAATGGCCTGGGCCTGGATCGGCGTGGGCGTGGTGTAGCCGTATTCGTGAACGGCGCGCAGCAAGGGCTCGGCAAGGCCGAGAGAGTCGAAAGACATCGGGGAAATCCAAACGGGAAGTGGCGGCCTGCAGCGCGCTGGTCGAGCGGCACCAGTCGCAGGCGGCATGAGGAAGAGCGCGAGGCTCGGTCGGGGCGACCTGAGGCGCAGTGACTGGAGTCTGCGCCTGATACGGGATTCTACCAAGACGGGCTGCCGCAGACGGTGCTCGCTGAACGAACGAACAGCGGGGCCTGCGTCCGGCTGTTGTGCTTTCGTCTCCCCGGTTCGTCCAAACGCCTCAAGTCGACCGCTCGGGATGCCGAAGAGTGACTCGCCGGCTTCCGGTGTACCCGATGCCCCATGGACATGAAAACAAAATTCCCGCACCTGATCCTTGCCGGCGCGACTGCACTCGCCTTCGGGGGCGTTTCGCTTGCCGCACGGGCTGCCACGCCGCTCGGCGAGTACCTCACCGTGAGCGGTTTCGGCACGCTGGGTGGCGTCGTGACGAACAGCAACGAAGGCCAGTTCGGCCGTGATCGCCAAGCGGGCGGCGCCGACAAGCACCCGGCACTCGATGTCGACAGCAACTTCGGCCTGCAGGTGGACGCGAAGGCGACGAGTTGGTTGTCCGCCACGGTACAGACACTCACGGCCAAGCGTGACACCCTCGGCTTCGCAACCCGGATCGAGTGGGCCTATGTTCTGGTCAAGCCGCTCGATGGCTTGTCGATCCGCGGCGGCCACTTCCAGACGCCGGCTTTCCTCGTTTCGGACTCGCGACAGATCGGCTATGCCAACAACTGGTTGCGGCCGCCGAACGAGGTCTATGGCCTGAACGCGATCGACAGCTTCGATGGCGTCGATGCAACCTACCGCCGCGGCTTCGGCCCGGTGTCGCTCAGCGTGACCGGAATCGCCGGAAGCAGCAAATTCAGGGTCATCGGCTTCGACGGCAAAGGCGACCGGCTTCGCGGCCTGAGCCTCCAGTTAGAGACGGATTGGGCGACGCTGCGCGCCGGCCGCGTCACGGCCAACGCCGCGGTGGAGGGCATCGCCACCTTCGACGAACCGTACAGCTTCACCGGCTATGGGGTCACCATCGACCACGGCAACTTGGTGGCACAGGCCGAATTCGTGCAACGGCGGTCGTCGAAAAGCAGCGATGTCATCAATTCAGACGGCTGGTATGTGATGGGTGGCTGGCGATTCGACAAATTGCTTCCCTATGCGATCCTGAGCCGTACGGCGCCCAAGGTTGCGGATTTTCCGGCCCACGCATCGAACACCCAGCGCACGGCTGCCGTCGGCCTGCGCTGGGACGCATTCCGTTCCGCCGACATCAAGTTTCAGATCGAGAGGATCGACACCAGCGGCACGACCGGCATCAGCTTCACGACGCCCACCCTGCCGGCCACGGGACCGGGGCCCGCCCCGTCCGGCACCGTCAACCGGCCGGTCACCGCGTTCAGCGTGGCCCTCGACTTCACCTTCTGAGCCCGCCATGACACGCAACGACAACAGCCACAACCGCTACGCCTCCCTCGCCTTGGCGCTCGTCTTCGGCCTGGCGGCGCTGACGCCTGCCCGAGCGGCGGAATTCGTCGTGATCGGCGCGCCGTCGGCGGCGCCGCTGACGAAGGAGCAGGTGGCCGAGATCTTCCTGGGCAAGGACCAGAGCCGGGCACCGGTCGACCAGCCCGATGGTTCGCCACTGCGCGCGGAGTTCTACAAAAAGGCCACCGACCGCGAGCCGGCGCAGGTGAAGGCGGCCTGGTCGCGACTCGTCTTCTCGGGCAAGGCGCAGCCGCCGAAGGAGGTCGCCGATTCCACGGCGGTCAAGAAAGCCGTCATCGCCGACGCCAAGGCGGTCGGGTACATCGAGAAAGCTGCTGTCGACGGCAGCATCAAGGTGCTGGCCAACTTCGAGTGAACGGCAAGCGCCGCGCCTTGCAGGTTCGATCCGGGCAGGCCAGACGGTGAGCTGGGCGGCCCCATGGACATCGGGGCCGCCCGGCTTTTGTGCATGGCCCGCCCAGGTTTTATTCCCGACAACTTCGCGCTGTGCTTGAATCGCAGGCAGGGCGCACGCGGGAGTAGACGATGCAACACGACCGATCGACGATCAGTGGCTGGATGCAACCGGAGCAGATCCTGCTGGAGGCGGATCTTGTCGACCGTGCCCATGCCCTGGCGTTCATCGCCGATGCGATCGCTGCGCTTCACGGGCTGGAAGCGGCCCCTGTGTGCCGGGCACTCGAGCGGCGCGAGCAGGCCGCCTCGACCGCGTTTGGGGATGGTTTCGCCCTACCGCATGCTCGTGTGGCCGGTCTCGATCGACCGTTGACAGTGTTCGTGCGGGCCCGCCGTGAGATCGCTTTCGACGCGCCCGACGGAAAGCCCGTCCGAGACCTGCTGGCCATCCTGGTACCTGCCGAAGGCGACAAGCAGGATCATCTGGAGCTGCTGGCCTTGATCGCCCGGCTGTTCGCCGACCCGATGTTTCGGTCACGACTTGACAGTGCGCCCGACGCGGCTGCGGCCGCCGGCCACTTCCGGGAAGGCGTGGCCCGGCTGCGGGGCTGAGCCGCGCGCCGGTGGCGGCTGGCCCGGCAGCACGCTCGGCTGCCCTGTGCGCGTCCAGGCGACCTGCGCCTTGCCTGAAGCGCGCACTCGACAACGGCGACAATCGGGGATCGGTGCTGGCCGCCCGGCGCCGCGCCCTCGAGCGACACATTGCAGGAATCCCATGGTCCAGTACGTATCAGCGAACCAATTACCCGCCTGCGGCGGCCTCCGCTCGCTTCGCTCGCGGGGAGCCCTGTAGCCATGGCGCAATACGTTTTCACCATGAACCGGGTCGGCAAGATCGTGCCGCCGAAGCGGCAGATCCTGAAGGACATTTCCCTCAGCTTCTTTCCGGGCGCCAAGATCGGCGTGCTCGGCCTGAACGGCTCCGGCAAGTCGACGCTGCTGAAGATCATGGCCGGCATCGACAAGGACATCGAAGGCGAAGCCACGCCGATGCCGAGCCTGAAGATCGGCTACCTGCCGCAAGAACCGATCATGAACGCCGAGCAGACGGTGCGCCAAGCGGTCGAAGAGGGCATCGGCGGAGCGCTTGCCGCTAAGAAACGGCTCGACGAGGTCTATGCCGAATACGGCGACGAGAACGCCGACTTCGACAAGCTCGCCGCCGAACAGGCCGAGCTCGAGGCCATCATCTCGGCGGCCGGCAGCGACAACACCGATCTGCAGCTCGAGATCGCCGCCGATGCGCTGCGCCTCGCCCCTTGGGACGCCGTCATCGGCCAGCTTTCGGGCGGCGAAAAGCGCCGCGTCGCCTTGTGCCGGCTGCTGCTCTCGAAGCCCGACATGCTGCTGCTCGACGAGCCGACCAACCACCTGGATGCCGAAAGCGTCGACTGGCTGGAGCAGTTCCTGAAGCGCTACGCCGGCACCGTGGTGGCGATCACCCACGATCGCTACTTCCTCGACAACGTCGCCGAGTGGATCCTCGAGCTCGACCGCGGCCGCGGCATTCCGTACAAGGGCAACTACTCCACCTGGCTCGACCAGAAAGAGACGCGCATCGAGCAGGAGCAGAAGACCGAGGACGCCCGCACCCGGGCGATGAAAAAGGAACTCGAATGGGTGCGCTCCAACCCGAAGGGCCGCCAGGCCAAGAGCAAGGCGCGGCTCGCCCGCTTCGAGGAGTTGTCGGACGTCGACTACCAGAAGCGCAACGAGACCAACGAAATCTTCATTCCAGTCGCCGAGCGGCTCGGCCATGAAGTGATCGAGTTCGAGGGTGTCAGCAAGAGCTTCGGCGACCGGGTGCTGATCGACAACCTGAGCTTCAAGGTGCCGGCCGGCGCGATCGTCGGCATCATCGGCCCGAACGGCGCCGGCAAGTCGACGCTGTTCCGGATGATCGCCGGCAAGGAAAAGCCGTCGAGCGGCAACGTCAAGGTCGGCCCGACCGCGAGGATGGCCTTCGTCGAGCAGAGCCGCGAGTCGCTCGAGGACGACAAGACGGTCTGGCAGGACGTGTCGGGCGGCCTCGACAACATCGTCGTCGGCAAGTTCGTGATGCCGTCGCGGGCCTACATCGGCCGCTTCAACTTCAAGGGCAACGACCAGCAGAAACTGGTGGGCAGCCTGTCGGGTGGTGAGCGCGGCCGATTGCACCTGGCCAAGACGCTGGCACTCGGCGGCAACGTGCTGATGCTGGACGAGCCGTCCAACGACCTCGACGTCGAAACCTTGCGGGCCTTGGAGGATGCGCTGCTCGAGTTCGCGGGCAGCATCATGGTCATCAGCCACGACCGTTGGTTCCTGGACCGTATCGCGACCCATATCCTCGCCTGCGAGGGCGACTCGAAGTGGAACTTCTTCGACGGAAACTACCAGGAATACGAGGCCGACAAGAAGAAGCGCCTGGGCGAGGACGGCGCCCGGCCGCATCGCTTGCGCTTCAAGGCACTCAAATAGCCGAGTCCGTGTTGCTGTCTGGACGTTGTGAGCGAATGACTGCCAAGTTCTCCAAATTTCTGTTCTTGCCCACGCGTGGCGTCACCGTCTGGCGGCGGGCAGCGGCCTGCGGCCTGGTTCTGATCGCCGGCCTGGCGGGCTGCTCGACGATGGGTGCAAAGCCGCCCGCGGGTGGCGCCTCCGCCCCTGCAGCGGGGGGCAGCGCCGGTGCCGGAGTTGCCCCCGGCGGCGGTGCTGCGCCGACGGCCCCTCGGCCATCGACCGGTGCGCCCATCAGTGCCGCCGGCGTTGCGCCGGGCAGCCCCCAGGTCGGCGGGCCTCCGCAGGCGCCGCCGCAGCAGCCTTTCGCCGCCGTGATCCGCGACGCCAAGAAGACCGAGGGCCTGTTCACCCTCTATCAGAAGGACGAGAAAGCCTGGATCGCCCTGGAGCCCGAGGACTTCGACAAGCCCTTCTTCCTGGCCCCCAAGCTGGTCAGCGGGATCGGCGAGGCCTTTCTGTACGGCGGACGATTCGACGAAGCCCAGGTGATCCAGTTCAGGCGGGTCAACAACCAGGTGCAGATGATCGCGGTCAACACCCGCTACAAGGCGACGCCGGGCACGCCGGAGGCGCGCGCCGTGGCGGCGGCGTTCTCACCCAGCCTGCTCGCCAGCGCCGTCATCGTCAGCCAGCCTCACCCGACCAGCAAGGCGGTGCTGTTGGAGCTCGGCAGCCTGTTCATGAACGACATGCTCGGCATCGCCGGTGACCTGCAGCGCGCTTATCGCCAGGGCTACGGCTTCGATCCTCGCAATTCGGCCATCACCCGGCTGCGCGGCAACGACGACATGGTCGCGCTCGAGGTGATGGCGCATTACGCCACGGCCTCGATCGCCCTGCCGACCCCGGGCACGCCGCCGGGCATACCGTTGCCGAGCGTGCCGCGGTCGCTGCCCGATCCGCGCAGCCTGTTCATGACGCTGCAGTACTCGATCTCCGCCCTGCCGGAGGAGCCGATGCGGCCACGCGCCGCCGACCCGCGCATCGGCTACTTCACCACCCGCCAGGCCGACTTCGGCAACGACATCGCCCGCTCGCCGGCCGACCGCCACATCAACCGCTGGCGGCTCGAGAAGAAGGAGCCGACGGCGGCGCTTTCCGAGCCGGTCAAGCCGCTCGTCTACTGGATCGACCGCACCATCCCGCTCAAGTACCGCGACGCCATCACCGGCGGCATCCTCGAGTGGAACAAGGCCTTCGAGGCGATCGGCTTCAAGGATGCGATCGTCGTCAAGCTGCAGCCGGACGACGCCGATTTCGACAGCCTCGATCCGGGTGCCGGCTCGGTCCGCTGGATGACCAACAGCTCGCCGTTCTTCGCCGCCATCGGCCTGACGCAGGTCGACCCGCGCAGTGGTGAGATCCTGGCCGCGAACATCTCGATCGAAAGCCTGTCGACCCGGGCCCGGCGCCAGCAGCGTGCCGAGGTGCTGCCGCCGACGGCCATCGACTGGCGGGTGTTGACGCAGCAGCAATCGCCGGCCGAGCGCGACGACCCGCGTCGCAACGCGTTCCGCTGCGACTATGCGGATGTCGCTTCCTCGCAGCTGTCGTACGGCCTGGACGTGCTGTCGGCGCGCGGCGAGATCGATCCGTCGGGGCCGATCGCCGAGCAGTTCGTCCTCGACTATCTGCGCGAAACGGCGATGCACGAGGCCGGCCACACACTGGGCCTGCGCCACAACTTTCGCGCCTCCCGGGCCTACAGCGAACGGCAGCTGTCGGACCCGGAGTTCACCCGCAGCCATGCGCTCGCCGGTTCGGTCATGGACTACACGCCCATCAACCTGGCGGGGCCGGGCCTGCCGGCGGTCAGCCCGTTCCAGCGGACGCTCGGCCCCTATGATTTCTGGGCCGTCGAGTACGCCTACAAGCCGATCGCGCCCGCCGATGAGCGTGCCGAGCTGAAGCGGATTGCTGCCCGAAGCAACCAGCCCGAACTCGCCTTCGGCACCGACGAGGACAACTTCCTCGGCATCGATCCCGAGTCGTTGCAATGGGACCTCGGCAGCGACCCGATCGCCTTTGCCCGAAAGCGGATCGCGATCGCCCGCGACCTGTTCGCCCGTCAGGAGACGCGGGCGCTGGCGCCGGACCAGGATTACACCGTGCTGCGCCGCACCCTCGGCTATTCGATCGTCGACGTGGCCCAATCGGTCGGGGTGCTGGTGCGGCAGATCGGTGGCGTCCGCACGTACCGCGACTTCGCCGGCAGCGGCCGCGACCCGATGGAGCCGGTCTCGGCCGGTTTGCAGCGCGAGGCGATCGATGTGCTGTCGCGCGGCATCCTCGCGGCCGACGCCTTCGTCATCTCGCCGGCCCTGCAGCGCCGCCTGGCGCCCGATTATCTGGAGCGCGACGACGCGCTCTCCGGCAGCGGCGACGGCCCGGTCGCGACCGATTTCTACCTCACGCAGCGGGTCGTTGCGCTGCAGCGGGCCTTGCTCAATGCGCTGATGAGCGACCAGGTGGCGTCGCGGGTGCTCGACAACCAGAGCAAGTTCGATCGTCGCAGCGACGCGCTTCAGCTCTCCGACCTGTACGGGCGATTGGAGCGCGACATCTGGAGCGAGCTCGGGCGCAATGCCGATATTCCGATCGCCCGGCGCGAGGTGCAGCGCGAGCATGTGAATCACTTGACTGCGCTGCTGTTGCGACCGAGCGCCGCGAGCCGGACGGACACCCGCAGCCTGGTCCGGGTGCAGGCGCAGGCGCTGTTGACACGCGTTGTCGCAGCCGAGCGGCACCGGGCGCTGGGTTCGGATGCCCGCTCGCATCTGCAGGATTGCGCCGATTCGCTGGCGCAGGCACTTGCGGCCAAGGTGCAGCGCGTCGGGCTGTAAGGCTGTCGCGGGCGCCGCGACGATCGAACAATCGGGCCGCGCTGATGTACCAGAACTGGTTTGCCAATCTGGCGGTCGTGTCGGCTACGGTGGTTGCCTTGGTGATCAGCATACTCACGCACTACGAAGGGCTGATCGGGCTTTCCAGGGCGCTCGGTAAGCAAGCTCCAAACTATCGGAAAGAGGCGCGGAATCAGCGAATCCAGGTCCTCTACGCCATTCTGTCGCTTCTTGCATTGCACGTCGTCGAGATCTGGGCATTCGGCTTTGCGCTGTGGATCGTTTTGCAATGGCCGCAATGCGGTGCAGTGTCTCAATCTCCAATTCAATTGTTCGATGCGGTCTATTTCTCTGCCGTCACCTTTACCACGGTCGGCTACGGCGACATGATTCCGACCGGCCCCGTTCGCTTTCTGGCCGGAACCGAAGCCCTGGTCGGCCTGATGCTGATCACCTGGTCGGCATCGTTCACCTACCTCGAGATGGAACGCTTCTGGCGGCAGCCGTAGCGGCGTCGTCAGTTCGACGCCACAGCCACGCCGCCCCTCGCACGCCCGAGGAATCGCCGTGCAGGCTGCGCGCGAGCCGGGTACGAACCGGCTCGATGTGGGCACCGAAGACGTGCTCGCCCCAAAGCGCCGGCACGCGGGTCAGCAGCCGATCGATGCCGGAGACGCCGCCGCCCAGGACGATCACCTCCGGGTCCAGCAAGTTGATGACCTGCGCCAACGCCCGAGCCAGGCGCGACTCGTAACGGCCGAGCGTTGCCTCGCAGGCCGCGTCGCCGGCAGCGGCCTCGGTAGCGATCTGCTTCGCAGTCAACGACCGGCCGGTCGCGACGAAGTGGTCTCGGGCGAGTGCGGGGCCGCTAAGCCAGGTTTCGATGCAACCCTGCTTGCCGCAGTAGCACGCCGGCGCCGGCACGTCATCGGCGCCGGCCCAGGGCAGCGGGTTGTGCCCCCACTCGCCCGCCAGACCGTTGCTGCCGACGAGCTGCCGCCCATCGACGACGATACCGCCGCCGACGCCCGTTCCGAGGATGACCGCGAACACGAGCGAGGCGCCGGCGCCAGCGCCGTCGGTCGCCTCCGACAGTGCGAGGCAGTTGGCATCGTTGGCGACTCGGACCGGTCGGTCCAGCAAGATTGCCAGGTCGTCCGCCAGCGGCTGGCCGTTCAGGCAGGTCGAATTGGCGTTGCGGATGCGGCCGTCGGTGCCCAAGGTGCCCGGCCCGCCGATACCGATGCTGCAACCCGAGCGACCGGTACCCTGTTCGGCGCGCGCGACCAGCGCCGCGATGCACTGGAGGGTTGCCCGGTAGTCGCCGGCGGGCGTCGGCATCCTCTCCCGCCACAGGCTGCGGCCGTCCTCATCGAGCACCGCTGCTTCGATCTTGGTGCCGCCGAGATCCACGCCGATGGCCGCGCGGGAAGGCGGTACGGTTGATCCGGGGTCGGCTGACGGCATCGGTCGGCGCCCAGTGGCGTGACCCGGTTCAGTCGGCTCGGCCGGCGGTTCCTGCATGGAACCGAGCAGTGCCGCCGGTGCCGCCGGCTGCCGGCGCCTTCGCGAGCGCCCGCACCGCCGGCACCGCCGAGACGAACGGCACAATGCCCAGCGCCTCGTTCAGCTCGATTGGCGACAGCCACTGCCCCTGGGTGATGACCAACGCGACACGGCGGATGTCGGCGATGTCGCGCGTCGGGTCGCCGTCGACCAGCACCAGGTCGGCGAGCTTGCCCGGCGCGATGCTGCCACGGTCATGGCTCGTTCCGGTGTAGCGGGCGCCGTTGCGCGTCGCGACCTGAATCGCCTGCGCAGGGCTCAACCCGGCCTGCACATAAAGCGCGAGCTCCGCCTGCAAGGTGAAGCCGGGAAGCCCGTCCGTGCCGGCCACCAGCGTTATGCCTGCCCGGTACATCCGCCCGACGAACTCGACCATCTTGGCGTAGGAGCGCTTGTAGCGCGTCTCGGTCAGCGCATCCGGGATGGCCATCGTGCCGACGTAGAAGCCGCGTTTGACGTCGGGCGGCATGTGGTCGGCCACCGCTGCGTAGGGCGCCGCGAGTTCGCCGTCGCGCTGCTGCATGAAGTCGAAGGTTGCGACCGTCGCGTCGATGACGGTCTGGTGCTGCGCGAGCAGTGCAATGAAGTCCTGCACCGGTTTCGAGTCGAAATCGAGGCTCGCCACCTGTTCGGCCGGCAGGCGGAAGCGCTCGAGGGTGCGGGTGTCGGTCTCCGGCGTGACCAAAAAGTTGAGCAGCACCTGGTTGATGTGCTGGATCTCGTCGAAACCCTGGTCGACCACTTCTGCGGCTCGCATGAAGGCGGGCACGTGCCCGCTTACCCGCATGCCGCGCCGGTGCGCATGGGCGACAGTTTCGCGCAGGATTTCTTTCGGGAACGAGTTGTAGATCTTCAGCTGCGGATAGCCACGCTCGGCATACCAGTCGACGGCCCGAATGGCTTCCTCGAGGGTACTGACCTGGATTCCGTTCGAGCTGGAGAACGGGCTGCGGCCTTCCAGAAAGCCGCAGGGCGTGATCTGCGGCATCAGCAATCGCCCAGCGGCGAGGTCATCGAGCATGCGCTGCAGCGTGTCGTTGTGGTTGCCCATGTCGCGCACGCTGGTGACGCCGGCGGCGAGCTGCAGCGGGCCGTCCCAGCGCCAGACGTGGGCATGCAGGTCGAAGAGCCCTGGCAGCAGCACCCGGCCGGCGGCATCGATCTCGTTGTCGGCGTCTTGCGCCGTCGAGCCGGCGGGCAGGATCTGGGTGACGCGGCCGCGCAGCACATAGACGTCCGACAGCGTTTGCCGAAGCAGCGCCGTCTCGCTGTCGAAGATGCGGGCGTTGCGGATGACCGTCAGGCCGGCCAGCGGATGGCGCAGCCGTGTGGCCTGGTCGCGCAGCGCCTCGGTCTCGGCGGTGCGCTGACGTGCCTCGAGCAGTGCCCGGTTGCCCTCCCAACCCGACTCGATGAAGATCTCGCCGGCCAGGTCCGCCGCCGCGAAGAGACGCGGCTCGGGGCCGGTCGTGATCCACTCGAACGAGGGCTGCAGGCCGATGCCCGTCTGGGCGATCAACTGCACGCGCTGGGTGCGGCTGCCGTCGCTCACCTCGACTTCATCGAGCCGCTTCATGCGCAACCGGCCGTTCGGCAGCAACGGAATCGACAGGTCGGCGCTCCGGGCCAGCGCCGCGACGTAGACGCTGTTGGGCGCGTAGGAGCTGTTCAGCGGCACGTACATCGCCGTACCGCCAATATTTTTCTCGGCGCGTTCGGTGGTCGAGTGCCATTCGGCCCGCATGCCCCGGCGTTCGAAGTGCTCGTCGACCTTCGCGCCCATCGTCGAGTTGCCGGTGACGTGGTATTCGCTGAAGGTGCCGTCGGAGGCGAGCCGGTAGCGCTCGGTGTACTCCGGGCCGCGGCCGTTGTTCTTGTAGATGAACTTGACGGTGTAGAGGCCGTCGTCGCTGCGCTCGACAGTCTGGCTGCCGGGATTCTTCAGGGTGTCGCTGATGAAGGTGTAGCTCACCGTTTCCGCAGCCGGCGCCGCCACGGCAATGCTGACGAGCAGCAGCAGCAGCGCAAATCGCGTGGGCAGGTCGAGTCTCAAGCGGTCCTCCGACCCTGGCTCAGATCGGCTTCGTGCGCTCGGTCAGCCAGGCGAGCGCCGCACCGTCCACCAGCGGCGCGAGCCGTTCGCGCACCGTGGCGTGGTAGGCGTTCAGCCAGAGGGTCTCGTCCTCGCGGAGCAGGCTGCGTTCGATGCAGCGGGTGTCGATCGGGCAGAGCGTCAGCGTCTCGAACTCGAGGAAAGCGCCGAACTCGCTGTTCGCGGTTGAAGCCGCCGGCACGTTCAGCACCAGGTTCTCGATCCGGATGCCCCAGCGGCCAGGGCGGTAGAGGCCCGGCTCGATGCTGGTGATCATGCCCGGCTCCATCGCCATGTGGGCATCCGCAATCGTCTTGGAGATCGACTGCGGGCCCTCGTGCACATTCAGGAAGTAGCCGACGCCGTGGCCGGTGCCATGCCCGTAGTCCAGGCCGTGCTGCCAGAGCGGCGCCCGGGCTATGGCGTCGAGCATCGGCGACAGGGTGCCCCGCGGGAACCGGGTGCGCGACAGCGCCATCGTGCCCTTGAGCACCAGGGTGTAGTCGTGCCGATGGGCGTCGGTGACGCTGCCGATCGGCCAGACACGGGTGATGTCGGTGGTGCCGCCGAGGTACTGGCCACCGGAGTCGATCAGCAGCAAGCCGTCGCCTTCGATCACCGCATGCGACTCAGGAGTCGCGCGGTAGTGGGGCATCGCGCCGTTCGATTTGAAGGCGGCGATGGTGCTGAACGAAAGGCCGACAAAGCCCGGGCGGCGGGCACGGGCAGCGCTCAGGCGTTCATCGATCGTCAGTTCGGTGAGCCGCTCGCCGCGGGCCAGCGCGGCCTCGAACGCCGCATAGAACTCGCACATCGCCGCGCCGTCCTGCGCCATCGCCTCGCGCACCTGGGCCGCTTCGGCATCGACCTTGCGGCTTTTGAGCAAGGTGCTCGGGTTGATCGCTTCGATCACCCGGGCAGCAGACGAGACGCGGCTGCGCAGGCCGTAGGTGATGCGGCGGGGGTCGATCAGCAGCACCGCTCCGGCCGGCAGGGCGGCGAGTGCATCACCCGCCCGGTCGTAGGCTGCGAGTGTCACGCCGTCGCGTTCGAGCGAGGCGCCAATCGCCGCATCGACCTTGCCATCGGCGACGAACAGCGTCACGCCCCGGGCGTCGAGCAGCGCATGGGCGAGGAACACCGGGTTGTAGTCGACATCGCCACCGCGCAGGTTGAATAGCCAGGCAATGTCGTCGACCGTGGAGATGAAGTGGTGGCTCGCGCCCTGCCGGGCCATCGCCTCCCGGACCGCAGCCAGCTTGTCGGCGCGGGGCGTTGCCGCATGCGGTGCGAGGTGCTCGTAGACGTTCGCCGCCGGCAGGCCGGGACGATCGGGCCAGACCTCGCGAAGGGCGTCGAAATCGGTGCGCAGGGCGATGCCGCGGGCCTCGAGCGTGCTGCGCAGATGATTCGCCGCGGCGAGGCCGAGGACGCTGCCGTCGACGCCGACCGTCGCGCCTGCCGCCAGGTGCTCGCCCAGCCAGTCGACGTGTTGTGACGAAGTGCCGGTCGCGATCTTGACCAGTTCGGTGCCGGTGCCGGCGAGTTCCGCTTCGGCCTGCACCCAGTAGCGGCTGTCGGCGAACAGGACGGCCGCGTCGCGGGTGATGACCAGCGTCCCCATCGAGCCGGTGAAACCGGAAAGCCACTGCCGCCCCTGCCAGCGCTCCGGCAGGTACTCGCTCAGATGCGGGTCGCTGGTCGGCACCAGGACCGCTGCCAGCCCCTCGCGTGCGAGAACATCGCGGACGCGTTCGATGCGCAGGCGGAAAGGCGAGGTGCGGGTGTCCATGCGGAAATCCTGTCGTGCGACGGCAACGCTTATTTTAGGCCGCAGCCAGCGCTTTTCCTCCAGGCACGGCGCCGCTTCGCCGGCCTAAGGTCGCCGCCCGAACGTCAATTTGGCGACTTCGGGGTCGTGGTCGCTGAGCTGGCTCGCGAACTCGGCGTTGATGTGGACGACGTCGTAGACCGCGCCGGTGCGCAGGCTTTCGCTGACCAAAATGTGGTCGATGGCCTGTGAATTGCCCTCGTAGTCATAGGTGTAGCGCTCGCGGGGCGGCAGGGTCTCGATCAGGTCGATGAGCCCGGCCCGCCCGAGGCGCTCGAGCGGCGGCGAAAACTGGAAGTCGTTCAGGTCCCCCAGGACGACGATCTTCGCCCCTGCATCCGCCTGCCGCAGCCGGCCGACGAAACCGGCAACCTGCTCGGCCTGACGCAGTCGCTGTGCCTCGCTCCCGAGCATTGGCGGCTGAAAGCGGCCGAACAGCGGGTTGTCGCCGCCCTTGGAATTGAAGTGGTTCGCGATCACGAAAAACGTCTGGCCGGCAAAGCGGAACTCACCGACGAGCGGTTTGCGACTGTTCACGAAGGCCGCGTCGACGGGCGCGACCCGCCCCGGCGACGCACTCAGCCGCAGGCCCGGTCCGGCCCCGACCGGTGTCACCGCGGTGGTCGAAGGGTTCGTTCTCGACGGCCGGTCGACGAAGCTCACCCGCGCCGGATCGAACAGCAGCACCTGACGGATGTTGCCGCCCGGTTCGCCGCCGTCCTGATCGGCGACCGGGTCGATCTGCCGGGAATCGTAGGCAGGGCCGCCGGCCGCGCGGATCGCCGCGGTCAACTTGGCGATCGTCGCGCTCGCCGACACGACGGCATCGTCGGTCTTGCCGTTGTCGTCCTGAATCTCCATCAGGGCGATGATTTCCGGCGAACCGAGGTTGTCGACCACCGCCCGGCCGAGCCCCGTGAACTTCGTCGCCGGTGCCGTCGCCGCCAGGTTCTCGACGTTGAACGAGGCGATCGTCAGGTGGCTCGCATCGGGCCGCAATTTCGTCACCTCGCGGGCGATGCCGCCGCCCCGCGCCACCGGCTGGGCGGTCAGGAGCAGCTTGAAGTTGCCATAGCTGTAATCGAGCACGCCTTGCACCGGCGCCAGCCGGTCGCCGACATCCACCCGGGCCATTCGCCCGCGGCCGATCAAGCCGTCGGCAAGAAGGATGCGTTCCGGGTGGAAATCGGCCGGGGTGACGACGACGCCGCCTCGGGCGTTGCGCAGATTGACACTGCCGGCCGCATCGGCCACCACCGCGATCTCGCCGCGGCCGGTGGTGGGGCCGACCGCGACCGCATCGTCGACCACCACCCGCATGCCCTCCAGACTGTCGTAGAAATCGATGGCGTTGGCGGTCGGGTCGAA
>CAXTDH010000005.1:0-22020 GCA_964242405.1 uncultured Rhizobacter sp.
ACGCCCGACGAGATGTCGATCATCCCGAAGAACATCACCAGCATCAGCGGCAGGCTGGGGTTTTCGACCGGGTAGACCGTCATGCCGATCCATGACGTGCTCGCCGGCGATCCACCCCCGCCCTCGTCCAGCATCACTTTCCTCGCCTGGACGCTCTTGCCGTCGCGCCAGGCCTGGATGAGGGCCGCCCGCAACTCGAGCCGGAGGTCGACGCGGACGGCGTCCATCAGGTTCTGCGACGGCGACCCGGCGACGAAGCGCAGATAGCTGGCAGCGCGAGCCGTGGAGTGCAGGATGTTGCCGGCTTCGTCGACGAGCACGCTCGCCGCGGCGTGGGCGTCTCGCGCGCGCTCGTGCACGCCGGCGAGCGTTCCGCGCGCATCCTGCGGGGAACGGTAGGGTGCCGCCAGGAGCGAGCGCTCGGCCGACGGCAGCGGCGGCACGGTGCGGCCGCCGCGTCGCAGGCCCTGGGCACGGTAGACCCGGTGTTTTTCGTCGACCGGCACGAACAGGTCGCGTACCGAGTCGATGCCCTCCGAATTGCCGAGGAAGAGCAGGCCGCCGGGTTTGAGCGCGAAGTGGAACGTCTCGAGCACCTGCGCCTGCACCGCCCGGTCGAGGTAGATCAGCAGGTTGCGGCAGCTCACCACGTCGAGCTGCGAGAACGGCGGATCACGCAGCAGGTTGTGGGTGGCGAACACCACCCTTTCCCGCAGTTCCTTGCGAACCCGGACGTGCGCTGGTTCCTTGTCGAAGAACTGCAGCAGCCGCGCGGGTGTGACGTCGGTGACGATCGAATCGGGATAGAGGCCGGTGCGGGCCACGGCGATGGCTCGCTCGTCGATGTCCGAGCCGAACACCTGGACGTCCAGCTCGAAATCCAGGGCGGTCGACCGCTCGCTCAGCAGCATCGCGACCGAGTAGGCTTCCTCGCCGGTCGCGCAACCGGCGACCCAGGCCCGCACCCGGCCGCTGTCGTTGTCTCGCTGCCGCAGGCGCTTGGCGAGCTCGTGTTCCAGGGCGGCGAATGCCTCGCGGTCGCGGAAGAAGTTGGTGACGCTGATCAGCAGGTCCTTGAGCAGCGAGTCGGCTTCCGCGGGGTGGCCCTCGAGCAGATCGCGGTAGGCCGGCAAGTCGGGCACGCCGTTGACCTGCAGGCGCCGTTCCAGGCGGCGCAGCACCGTCGCCCGCTTGTAGTGGCGGAAATCATGACCGGTGCGGCTGCGCAGCAGGGTCATCACGTCCGTCAACGCGCTTTCGGCCTGGGCGGCGGCAGCGCCGGTCGGCGGGCTGCCCACCAGCGACATTATTTCGGCGGCGGGTGCCGGCAGCTGGATGCGCTGCATGTTGTGCCAGAGCTCGACCAGTTTCGGGCCGATCTCGGCGGCCGGCAGGACGACGTCGACACAGCCCGTCGCGATCGCGTTCGTGGGCATGCCGTTGTATTCGGCGTCGGTCGGCGTCTGCACCAGCGTCATGCCGCCGCGTTCCTTGATCCGGCGCACGCCCACCGAACCGTCAGAGCCGGTGCCGGAGAGCACGACACACAGCGCCCGCTCACGCTGGACTTCAGCCAGGGTCCGGAAGAACACGTCGATCGCGACCGCCCGGCCCTGCGGGCGCTCGAGCTCGGCGACATGCAGATGCCCGTCGTTCATCGTCAGCTGCACGGCCGGCGAGATGACGTAAACGTGCGAGGGCTCCAGCGGTATCTTGTCACGCACCTGGTGCACCGGCATCGACGTCGCCTTGGCGATCTGGCTGTCGATGGTGCTTTCGTGCTGCGTCGAGAGGTGCACCACGACCACGAAAGCCATCCCCGCGTCCGACGGGAGATTCTTGAACAAGGCCAACAGCGCAGCGGCGCCGCCCGCCGAGGCGCCGATGCCGACCACCGGAAAACGCAACGGGCTCGCCGCCGGCGGTTCGTCGGCGGGCAGGCTGCCCGGATCGGTGCGGGCGCTGGCGTCTTCGTTCAAGCGGGCGTCGTCGTTCAAGGATGCGAGACTCTCAGGGTGGAAAATCAAGGCGGACGAGCATCGAAGCTTTATAACTCGGCTCTCCGCTTCTTTCAGCCAGGGTCGCCGGGCACACCTCTTGCCGCTCAGGCGGCTGTCGGCCGGTCGATGCGCCAGCGCTGTTCGACCAGACGCTGGCCGCGGCGCCGCGATATGCGTGTTCGCATGGCTGACAAGTGACGAGCCTCGGGAGTATGTTTTTGACAGGCAAGGCGCAATCTTCGATACCGGCAGCGGCACTTTCGGCTGAACTGCCGGAAGTCGACTACGAGTCGCTCTATCGAGAGGCCATTGTCGCCAATCGGGCGCGCGAAGAGCAACTCGCATTGCTGGCGCACGAACTCCGCAACCCGCTGAATGCACTCAGCACGTCCAGCGAGGTTTTGAAGCGCTCGGGGCCCGGTTCGGCGCAAGCCATCAGCGCGGCGAATGTCATCGCCCGGCAGGTCAGGAAGCTGGCCGATCTGATCGAATTGCGACTGCCGCGGGCGGTGCTTCCACGCGTACTGGGCACTGGTGCCGCGATCGACGCGGATGCGGATGTGGATGCCGCGGGTGATGCCAAAGCGAACGCGCCCCTCGGCACTGCTGTCAAGCCGGTCGAACTCAGGGGCGTGGCCGACCTGCTCGAAGCAGTCGCGTCCCGCCGATGACCGCTCCCCCGATCCGAGTTCCCTCCTCCGCCGAAGATTCGGGCCATCCCTTCAGCTGCTTCTGGATGGGCGGCTACGAAGGTGCGGATCATGTCAACGGCCTCGGAGTTGCCCTCGACATGGCCTGGGGCAATGGCCACGTCGAGCAACTCGAAGCAGACCACGCGCGGGCAGCAGCGCTCGGCATCCGCACGGTTCGGGAGACGATCGGCTGGCGGCTCGCGGAGACGGGCCCCGGGCGCTTCGATCTGGGTCGTGCCCTGCGCATCGCCGACAGCGCCAACCGACACGGCCTGCAGGTGCTCTGGACCCTCATGCATTACGGCACGCCGGCCGATGTCAGCCTGCTCGAGGACACGGCGATCGACCGGTTCGCCGCCTTCGCCGCCGTGGTCGCCAACACACTCGGGCCGCTCACCGATCAGCCGCCCGTCTACAACCTTGTCAACGAGATCAGCTTCCTCGCCTGGGCCGTCTCCCACACGAACATGGTCCACCCGTACCGGAACGACCCGCGCGGCGTGCTCGACCTGCCGGACCCGCTCGACCGGCGTGACCCGCATGAGCTATGCGAACCAGGTGATCGGCGTGAACCCGGCGATCCGCGCGATGTCGTCGAGGGCACGGCGGCTTCCGGTTATGACGTGAAGCGGCGGCTGGCGCGTATGGCGCTCGCGGCAATCGACAAGGTGCGGGCGATCGATCCGCGCGCCCGCTTCCTGCATGTCGAGCCGCTGGTGCATGTGGTGGCGCCGCGCGGCCGGCCGGAACTCGCGGAGCTCGCCGAGCAGATCAGCGGCTATCAATGGCAGGCATGGGACATGTTGTGCGGCCGCGCCGAGCCGGAGCTGGGCGGCGACATCCACGCGTTGGACCTGATCGGCATCAACCATTACCACAGCAGCCAGTGGGAGGCCGCGACCGAGGATCGCCTCTGGTGGCATCTGCGCGACGCCAGGCGCCGGCCATTCGCCGGCCTGCTCCAGACCGCCTGGGAGCGCTATCGCCGGCCGATGATCGTGGCCGAGACGAGCCACTTCGGCGAAGGCCGGGCGCAATGGCTCAACGAGCTCGCGTCCGAGGTCGAAGTGGCCCGCGGCGTCGGCTTGCCGGTCCACGGCATCTGCCTCTATCCGCTCATCGACAGGCCGGACTGGAGCAACCCAGCACAGTGGCACCACAGCGGCTTGTGGGACGTGGCGCCGGCTGCAACCGGCGACGCTCCGGCGCAGCGCTGGACGGATCACGAAGCCCCGGCGCAGCGCCGCGTCCTGTGCGGCGACTACGCGGCGGTGCTGCAACGTTGGCAAGCCCGCTTGCCGAACGCATCGGGAGCGCCCAGCGCGAAGCCGCTCCTGGTCGTGTTTTCGCATTTGCGCTGGGGCTTCGTGCACCACCGGCCGCAGCAGCTGCTGACGCGACTGGCGGACTGCTTCCACATCCTGTTCGTCGAAGAACCGCTCGCCCTGCGCTTCGATGGCGAGCCGGCGCGGCTCGACTGCATTTCGCACGGACCGCACATCGAGGTGCTGCTGCCACGAACGGCGCTCGATGATCCGGCTTTCAGCGAGGCGCAGCTGGCGACGATCGCGCCCCTGCTCGAAGCCTTCCTCGCCTCCCGGGGAATCGGCGCGGGCGGCACGGGGGGCGAGGGCGGCGCCGGCTGCATCGCCTGGTTCTACACACCGATGGCCGAGCCGCTGCTCGCCACGCTACCGGCGCGCTTCGTCGTCTACGACTGCATCGACGAGATGAGCGCGTTCGCCAATTCATCGCCGGAACTCCCCACCCGTGAATCGGCGCTGCTGCGTGCGGCCGATCTCGTCCTCACGAGCGGGCCGGCGCTGCAGCGCGCCAAGGCGCCGCTGCACCCGCAGGCCCACTGCGTGGCGAACGGCGTCGCTGCCGGCGACTTTGCAGCGTCGGCGCTGGATGCGGGCTCTGCGCAGGCCGCGGAGGCTGCGAAGCGCCAGGGCCTGCATCCCGGGCCACGGCTGGGCTACAGCGGTGTGGTCGACGAGCGCATCGATCTGAAGCTGATCGAGACGATCGCGCTCGCCCATCCGGAGTGGCAGATCGTGATGGCCGGGCCGGTCGTGAAGATCGATCCGACCAGCCTGCCGAAAGCGCCCAATATCCGCTGGCTCGGCTTCCAACCCTATGTCCGCCTGCCCTATCTGCTCGCGAGTTGGGACGTCTGCCTGATTCCGTTCGCCGACCAGCCGATCACCCGGTTCGTCAACCCGGTGAAGACGCTCGAGTACCTGGCGGCCGGCAAGCCGGTCGTGGCGACCGCTCTGCCCGACATCGTCGAGCTCTACGCCGAGGCCGTGGAGGTGGCGAGCGACCGCGCAGCCTTCCTCGCGGCCTGCGAGCGCGCGGTCACCCGGCGAGCGGCGGCCTGGCGGGAATCGGCGGGCGATGCGCAGCGGCTGGTCGATGCGGCCTCGTGGGATTCACGGGTGGATACGATCCTGGGCCTGCTCGAACAGCGTGGCGCTTTTGCTGCGCTCGGCGTGAGCCGGCCCACCGTCCAGGCCCGGTAGCCTGCCCGGGCATTCTTCCTACCGGCACCGCGGCGAACACGCCTACAGACGTGTTCTAGGGCGGGCTCTAACGTCGCTTCCACCATTCAGGGAGACAGATCATGTCCAACAGCAGCATCCTCGGCGGCGACTCGGCCGCGACCCGCGCCGCCGGCCGCGACACCGATTCGCTGGGCCCGAGCGACAGCTCCGACAGCGGCAGCGACGTGCAGGGTGAGCGCATGATGCCGACTGGCAGCGACACGCCCGACGAACTCGGTTCGATGCCCGTCGATCTCGCCAGCGACAGCGATTCTTCGGGCACCGGTGAGCGCAGCGCGGCCGCCGGCGATTCGGCCCGTGATGGCGGCGACATCCTGCCCGACCATATCGTTGGCGACGAATCGGTCGAAAGCGACGAAGTCTTCGACGCAGGCAGCCCCGGCGACCTGGACGACATCGAGGACGATCTCGACAGCGACGACGAGGACGCCGACGACGAAGCCGCGGTGCAACAGGCGGTGGCGAGCGCGAAAGCCGACAGCGGCGCCGCAGATGCCGCAGACGCGTCTTCATCGGCATCGGCATCGCACGCGGGCGGCGGCCGGGTGTTCCGCGTGCCGACCGGGACGCTCGACGAGTCGGGAGGCACCTGATGCCCCGCAGCGCCGCTCAGGTCACGCCTGAACGCATCCAGCGAACGCTGCAACGAACCTTCGGCCTCAAGCACCTGCGCGAAGGTCAGGAGCCGGTCATCGGCCGGGTGTTGCGCCGCATGTCGACCTTGGCGATCATGCCGACGGGTGCTGGAAAGTCGCTTTGCTACCAGCTGCCGGCCATGCTGATCGAGGGCCGGACGGTCGTCGTCTCGCCGCTGATCGCCCTGATGAAGGACCAATGCGACGCGCTCGAGGCGCTCGGCATCGCCGCCGTGCAGACCCACAGCGCCATGCCGGCCGCCGACACGCATGCGGCGTTGGAGCGGATCGAAGACGGCAGCGCCCGCATCGTCTTCACGACACCCGAGCGACTGGCCGAGCCGGATTTCCAGGCCTTGCTGATGCACCGGCCGATCGGCCTGCTCGTCATCGACGAGGCGCATTGCATCTCGCAGTGGGGCCATGATTTCCGCCCGACCTTCATGGAGCTCGGTCAGGTGCGCCAGGCCATCGGCGGCCCGCCCGTGCTGGCGCTGACCGCGACGGCCACCCACACCATCGTCGACGACATCGTCGAGCTGTTCGGCATTCCGCGCGCGGGGGTGATCGGCACCGGCGTGTACCGGCCGAACCTGCACTACCGCGCCGAATACGTGGCCCGAGCCGAGGACAAACTGGCGCGCGTGCTGGCGATCGTCGAGGCGACCGAGGGATCGGGAATCGTCTACGCCGCGACGGTCAAGGCGGCTGACCTGATCTACGAATCGTTGCGCGAGGCCGATGTGTCGGTCGGCATCTACCACGGAAAGCTGGGCGCAGCGAAGCGGCGGGAAAGCCAGGATCAGTTCATGAACGGCAATGTGCGGGTCATGGTCGCGACCAATGCATTCGGGCTCGGTGTCGACAAGCCCGACATCCGGTTCGTGCTGCACTACCAGATCCCGCCCAGCCTCGATGCCTATTACCAGGAGTCGGGTCGCGCCGGACGCGACGGCGAGACCTCCGCGTGCACCTTGCTGTTTGCCGACGGCGACAAGGCGGTCCAGCAGTTTTTCCTCGCCGGCCGGTACCCGGGGCTCGACGACTTCCAGGCGATCTGCAAGCTGCTCACGACCGACTCCCCGGACGGCCCCTGGACCGAGGAGACGGTCATCGAGGCTGCCTGCGCGCACAGGGCGCACAGCCGCCGCAAATGCGCCGTGGTGCTCAATGTGCTGCGCCAGCATGAACTCGTCGAGCGCGACGACGCGTCTGGGGTGCTGCGGCTGACGGCGCCCGCTCCCGAGCCGCAGAAGCTGGGCGAGATCGCGGACGCCTATCGGGTCAAGGGCGAAGGCGACCGGGCGACGCTCGAGGGCATGGTCGCCTATGCACAAAGCGGTCGTTGCCGCTGGCATCTGCTGCTCGAGCACTTCGAGGAGGTGCCGGAAGTCGAGCGTTGCGCCGCTTGCGACAATTGCCTGCGCCTGACCGCTTTCGAGGCGCTGGCGGCTGCCGAGCCGGTCGTGACCGAGACGGATCAGCAGCCGGTGGCGCCGACCTTCGCACCGGGCGATTCGGTGCGGACGAAGCGTCACGGCGTCGGCAGGGTCAAGGCGGCCGACACCCTGAGCGTCACGGTTGTGTTTCCGGGCGAGATCGAGCGGTGTTTCCAGCCGCAGTTCGTCAAGCCGGTCGGCTCGCGAGGTGCGAGGCCGCCGCTGACCGCTCCCACCACCCTCTCAGCAGCCGCCGCGTAGCCCGAGCACCTGTGCGGGATTGCTGCGCGACAGCCATCCCGGGGCTCGATTGGCCAACCGGGCGGCGTCCAGCCGCATGCCGCGCCGAACGTCGGACGAGAAAGCCACATCCGGCGTTCCGTCCGTCGAAAGCGGCTCCGTCCCGGATCCTGACCCGACTCGCGACCCCTCGGCGTCGCCGCGAGCAGACGGTTCGCTCAGCCCCAGCCAGGCGCTCGCCGTGCCGCTTTCGATCCGCGCCCGAACCGCCGGTGAGAGCTCCATCTGATCCATCAGGTCGACGACCCAGCCGTGGCGCTCGGCAATTTCTCGCCCGGGACATGGCAGGAAGCAGTCGCTCGCGAACTGCAGCAGTTCCGGTCCGAGCACCGCCAGCGCCCGGGTCAACACCTCGAGCCGGTAGGCCGGCGGCGGGCCGAACGAGATGTCGAAACGAAAGGCAGCCCGATCGGGCGGCACGCCGTTGATCAGGTCGATCAGGCCGAGCGCGATCGCTTCGTCCGTCCATGGCCAACCGAGATGAGCCAGCGCGACCCGGGCGCCGGGATGGTCGCGAAGCGTCTCGAAGAACGCCGGCCGGCAAAAGCGCCCCGACCGGCCGTCGATGAAGATGCCGCTGTGGAACAGCACCGGCAGCCTCAGTTCGCTCGCCACCTCGAAGACCGGCTGAACGCGGTCGTCGTACGGATACCAGCCGGTCGGCACCATCTTGACGCCCCGCAACCCCAGCGTCTCGACGGCATGGCGAAGGTCGTCGGCCGCCGCCGGGTCACGCGGGTCGACGACCGCGAAGCCGATGAGCCGGTCCTCCTGGCCCTTCACGAGCTGCGAGAGATGGGCGTTGGCGCGCCGCAGCGAGGATGCGTCGTTGAGCGAAAAACCCTCGCTGAGGAACGGCGCGAGCAGCACACCGATGTCGACCTTGGCCTCGTCGAGCGAGCGCAGCACATCGCCCCGGCGCTCGCGACCGGTGCAGTGGAGGTGGGCGTCGATCAGCATGCGCCGCGCCGTTCCGAGCCCGCCCGGTCGGCCTCAGCCCGCCTTGGCAAGCGAGGACGACGACGTCGACTTCTTGCCGAGCGTCGCCAGCCGCTTCATCGCCTGCTCTGCAGCCTTGCGGCCTGTGACGAAGGCGTGATCCGAGTGTGCGTACTCCCACTCGCCGTAGCGCCCGGCGATCAGGATGCCGAAGGACGCCAGCCAGTTGCGGATCACAGCGACATTCGCTGACCGGCCGTGGTCATACACCAGATGGGCACACGGCACGTCGATCTGGTTCGCCACCGGCACCCGCGTGCCCGCGCCGATGATGCCGACCTTGCGGCAGTCGGCGATCACCCGGTCGATCAACGCCTGCCCCTCGCACGGCAGCGGCTTGAGCGACGAATAGCTGATCTCGCAGGTCAGGCCGAAACCCCCCGGCGGATCGTTGTGCGGGCTGGCGCTGCCCTGGACGACGATGCGGTGAAAGATCGCGCCCTCGGGATAGGGGATACAGTGCTGGCCCGTCAACGCCGGGCACTCCGCATCGCGCTGCACGCCCAGGTTCACATTGCGGACGGAACCATGATGCAGGGCCTTGGCAGCGCGCTGTACCTGCAGCGGCGCCTCGTCGCCACACGCCTCGACGAGCAGGGGCAAGGGCATGGTGCTGATCAACGAATCGAACGCCAGCAGCCGGCCGTCGTCGAGCCGCACGGTGCGCCGCGAGGGCGATACATGCAGCACGCTCGTCTTGAGCGCGAGTTCGCAGTTGAGAAGCGGCAGAAAGCCGTCCATCAAAGCCTGCAGGCCACCGCGCATTGGGTAAGCGGAGCGGGCGTTCGGGCCGATCTGGCCGCGATGAACGTTGTCGCCGAGCAGCCGGTCGTAGAGGTCATGAACATACGGGTCGTTGGAGGACATCACCTCGCCAGAGCGGTCGAAGGTGTAGCCACGGTCCACGACCGACCGGCACCAGCCGCCGACCTCCTCTTCCCGCTCGAGCAGCACGGTATCCGACGCGGCTGCACCCAGACCCAGATGGTAGGCAGCTGCCAACCCGGTCGGACCGGCGCCTATCACCAGGTGCCGAACATGGCGCGGCAACCGCCCGGCGGTCGACGGCATCGCTGCGGCTTGCGCCGTGCCCATGGCCACGGAAGCCGCGGCGGCGGCCGAGCCACGACTGTCGGTGCTCAAGCCCGCCAGTTCGCGCCGGGCCGCCGGGGACGGCGCCGGTACGACGGTGTTCTCGGTCGCGGCCGCGAGCAGGCCGAGCACGGTGTCGGCCATTCGGTCCCAGGAGGAACGTCGCACCACGGCCAGGGAACGTTCGATCCGTTCCCGGCGTTGCGGCCCTGATTCGGCCAGCGCCGCTTCGCAGGCGGCGAGGAACGCGTCGGTGCTCGAGGCGATGGCCACCACCTCACCGTAGAGGCCCACCACGTCGTGCACCGGGGTGCTGACGATCGGCTTCTCCCCGGCCAGGTACTCGAGCGTCTTGGTCGGGCTGATGAAACGGGTCGATTCGTTCAGGGCGAACGGCATCAGGCAGACGTCCCAGCGCGCCATCAGGTAGGGAAGCATCTCGTAGCTCTGCATGCCCAGCCAGTGAATGTTCGCCAGCACCGGCAGGCGCGCCGGGTCGATCTTGACGACCGGGCCGACCATGACGAACGCCCAATCGGGCCGGGCCTGCGCCAGCGCACGCAACAGATCGACATCGAAGCGCTCGTCGATGACGCCGTAATAGCCGAGGCAGGGCGATGGCAGGCCACCCTGCAGCTGTTCTTCACGCAGCGCTTCGGCCGAACCAGGAACCAGGCTCGACGGAGCGAAATGAGCCGCATTCACCGAACTGGGCAGGCAGTGCAGGTTGTCGTGCAGGGTGCGCTTGGATTCATACAGCGCCGGGCCGCCCGCCAGCATCACGTCGGCCAGCTTCATCAAGGCCGTTTCCCGCTGACGCAGCTGGCGGGGCGCGTCCTTGAAGGCGGCCAGTTCGTCCATGCAGTCGTACACCACCGCCCGGGGGCGGAGCTGGGCGATCAGCGGCAGCGCCATCGGCGTATAGAACCAGACCAAGTAGTCGTCGATCCCCTGCTCGCGCAAAAAATCAGAAAGCAACGGCTTCAACACCGACAGCTGATCGTCGTGAAAGCCCGGCGCCTCGACCGCGGTGTGCGGCACCAGCACCTCGAGGTTCGGCGTTTTGACGACGCGCTCGAGCCGTGCCGGCCCTTCGCTGCGCACCGGCTCCTCGAAAAACAGGACTTGATAACGGGAGGCCAAACGGGACATCAGGTGCTGAGGCCGCTGGTAAACGAAGCCCCAACGCAGGTGAGAAAAAACGATCAGACGGGTCATGTGATGTCCTGTTTCATTCCAGATTTCGGGGCCTGCGTCCGGGTCGGGCAAGTCTTGTTGCTGGCGAACGTCTGGCAAGTGACGTGCCGCATTGTCCGGCGGACCGGCGCAACGGCCGGCGAGAGCGGCCGACGCACGCAGGTAATACGTGCCGGCCGCGCGCCCGGGGCTGCGGCAGACAAGCGCGGCAAGCCAGGATCAGGCAGCCCCGGCAGACTGCGCGTCCGACGGGGTGCCCGCACGAGCTGCGCCGTTGGCGAGCTTGCGGTTCGGCGTGCCCGGCATGGGGCGTACACCGCGGCCATCGGTGTACGGAGACGCCAGTTGAGTCAGCAGACGCTCGGTCTGGGCGACCGAATCGGCCAGACTGAACCGTTCCAGGGCTCTTGCCCGGGCGCGGCTGCTCATCCGCTCCAGGTCGGCCGGGCAGCTCAGCACCTGCGCCAGCATGGCGGCGATGCCTTCGAAGTCGCCTGGGGTCACCAGCCAGCCCGTCTGCCCTTGCTCGACCAGATCCGGCACGCCGCCGACCCGGGTCGCGATCACCGGCAACCCGCTTGCCATGGCCTCCATCAGCACCAGCGGCATCGCCTCGGAATGCGACGACGACACCAGCATGTCGAGTTCATGGTAGACGGCCGGCATGTCGCGCCGCAAGCCGGCCAGATGGACACGTTCGCCGAGCTGGAAGCGCTCGATCAGCGACCGAAGCTCCGCCTCGAACGGCCCCTCGCCGATCAGCACCATATGAGCCGATGGCAGCCAGCTGCGCAACAGCAGCCCGGCCCGAACGAACACCTCGGCGCCCTTCTCGCCCGCCAACCGGCCGACGAAGCCGACCAGCGGCGACTCGTCGGGGATGCCGAACTGCTGTCGCAAGCCCGCTGCCGAGCTTCGGCCTGGGCAGAAGACATCGGTGTCGACACCGTTCGGGATGCAGCTGAGCTGGGCCGGATTGACGCCCAGGCCGAGCGCGTTGAAGTACGAGTGCTTCGACACGACACTGATGTGGGTGCCGGTGCTGCGGTGGATCTCGAGGTCGGTGACGCTTGCCTGCCGGCCGTGGATGGTCGCGAGCACCGCCTTGCCGGTGAGGCTGCCGGCCAGCCCGGCGAGCATGTGGGCATTGGTCAGGTGGGCATGCAATACGTCGATCGCCCCCGCCTTGATCAGGGCGCAGGTCATCTGGATCGACGACCAGAGCGGGTCCTCGGGCATCGGCGCGATCACGACCTCGACGCCCTGCGCCCGCAGCCCGTCGGTGAACATGCTCTCGAACGGGCAGAGCGCCGTGATGATGAAGCGTTCCCTCGGCAAGCGCTCGATGAGCCGGGTCACGCAGGATTCCATTCCGCCGACGATGCCGTTGCCGATGACCTCCAGCAAGCGGATGCGGCCTGCCCCCTCGGGGGTATTGAGCAAGGTCGCAGCGGTCATCGCAATCGGTGGCCCATGAGATGCTGATGAAAGAAAAGCATGTGGAGGTTCTCCTGGTCAGCGAAGCGCCGACCGGTCCCGATCGCCAGCAGGCTGCGACCTGCGCCACAGCAAACAGCGTACCTGCATCGCGGTCCGTCCGTCTCGACGACGGCGGGGTGCACGGCCCGGTTGTGGACAGGGCGCAACATCACCCGGGCGACTTCTTCGTATCGAGGTCAAGCTCCATGAACACCAGGTGGCGCATCAGTTCGCCGGGGTAGTCGTGATAGGCCGGGCAGCGCCTGAACCCGAGCGACTCGTACAGGGCGATCGCCTCACCCATGAGGTGGCCGGTGTCGAGTCGCATCAGCCGGCAGCCCTCGGCCGCTGCCGAGGCGACGATCGCTTCGCAAAGGCGCCGACCGGTGCCCTCCCCCTTGAAGTCCTCGGCGACGAAGAGGCGCTTCATCTCGCAGACGCCCTCTTCGGCCGTCCGGCGCCAGGCGACCATGCCGCCGACCTGCCCACCCCGAACGGCGACCAGCGCACGCCCCCGCGGGGCTGCGTACGCCACTGCCAGGTGGCCGATCTCGTCGCCGATCGACTGGTGATTGAACACCTGCTCGATGAAGTCGGGGTGCGCTGCGTAACGCCGGCGACACCAGTCGAGGTACACGGTCATCAAGGCGGCCATCGCGGCGAAGTCGGTAGCCGTCGTTGCCGGTCGTATCGTCTCGAGCAAGATGCCTCCAGGCTCATCAGGGATGGGCGTGGAGACTACTGCATCCGCGGTGCCGGCTGCGGCGCAGGCTGTTCGGGGCATGCCCCTTGCCATCGACGAGCCAGCACCACCACCCGCTCCCCGACTCACCGCCCATGAACCACCCCACCGAAGCCGCAGCCCGTTCGATCGTCGTCCTGACCGGCGCGTCCAGCGGCATCGGTCACGCCACCGCACTGGCCCTGGCGGCTCGTGGCGCCCGCATCGCCCTCGCGGCGCGTGGGATCGAGGCGCTGGAGGCGGTCGCCGCCGAGTGCCGCCAGCTGGGCGCGGAGGTCATCGCCGTCCCGACCGACGTCAGCGACAGCGCTGCGGTGCAGGCGCTCGGCCAGGCGGCGATGGACCGTTTCGGGCACATCGATGTCTGGATCAACAACGTCGGCATCGGCGTCGTCGGGCTCTTCGACCAGACGACGATCGAGCTGCACCGCCGTGTGATCGAGACGAACCTCATCGGTCACATGAACGGCGCCCATGTCGCGCTGGCGCACTTCCGGCAGCGGCGCAAGGGCACGTTGATCAACATGCTGTCGGTCGCCGGCATCGTCGCGGCGCCTTATGCCGCGGCCTATGTGGCGAGCAAGTTCGCGCTGCGCGGATTCTCGGAGTCGGTGCGCGCGGAAATGTCGGGGTTCGCGGATGTGCATGTCTGCGACATCTACCCCACCTCGGGCGACACGCCGGCCAGGGCGCACGCCGGCAACTACACTGGTCGCAACCTCGCCCCGCCGCCGCCCCTGCTCGACCCGCGGGAGGTGGCTGCCCGAGCGGTGGCGTTGATCGACCGGCCGCGCGCGACGGTGCTGGTGGGCAGCGTCGCGCTGCCGGCGAAGATCGCCCATGCCGTGGCGCCCGAGCTCGTCGGGCGAGTCGCGATGTGGGTGATGGAACGCGCCCTCGACAACGCGAACCGGGCGTTGGTCACTGCCGGCAGCCTGTTCCAGCCGTCGATCGGCACCACCATCGACGGTGGCCACCGCAGCAGCAAGCCGGCGACCGGCCTGATGATCGGCGGCGCCCTCGCGGCCACGGCGATCGGCCTGGGGTGGAGGGCGCTGCGCCGTCGTTGAGACCGCTGCGCGGTCGTCGAGACCACGGCTGATCGATCAGAATCACCCGCCGCGTGGTTCCGCCATCGAGCCGCCGACGGCTCGGCCTACTCCTGATGGTCGTAGGAGCGGAAGCCGGCGTGGCGCACCATGCTGTCGCGGCGCGCGACGGTGTAGTCGGACTCGACCATCTCCTTGACCAGCTCGGCGAACGAGGTGACCGGCGTCCAGCCCAGGCGATCGCGCGCCTTGCTCGCATCACCCAGCAGCGTTTCGACCTCGGTCGGCCGGAAATGCTGCGGATCGACCCGGACGATCACGTCGCCCGGCCGGCAACCGGCGCGCACGGTACCGCCCACCGGCTCGACCGACACCACCCGCGCCACCTCGGTTTCGGCCGCGCCCTCGAACGCCAGGACGATGCCGAGTTCAGCGGCCGCCTTTTGCACGAACTGACGGACGCTGTACTGGACACCCGTGGCGATGACGAAATCGTCGGCCACCGCCTGTTGCAGCATCAGCCACTGCATCTCGACATAGTCGCGCGCATGGCCCCAGTCGCGCAGGGCGCTCATGTTGCCGAGGTAGAGGCAATCCTGCAGCCCGAGGGCGATGCGGGCAATGGCGCGGGTGATCTTGCGGGTGACGAAGGTCTCGCCGCGAACCGGGCTCTCGTGGTTGAAGAGGATGCCGTTGCAGGCGTAGATGCCGTAGGCCTCCCGGTAGTTGACGGTGATCCAGTAGGCGTAGAGTTTGGCCACCGCATACGGGCTGCGCGGGTAGAACGGCGTCGTCTCGGTCTGCGGCATCGCCTGGACGAGGCCGTATAGCTCCGAGGTGCTCGCCTGGTAGAAACGCGTCTTGCGCTCGAGCCCGAGGATGCGGATCGCCTCCAGCAGGCGCAAGGCGCCGAGGCCGTCGGCATTGGCGGTGTATTCCGGCTCTTCGAAACTGACCGCCACATGGCTCTGGGCGGCCAGGTTGTAGAGCTCGTCCGGCTGCACCTTCTGGATGATCCGCGTCAGGCTGGTGGAGTCGGTCAGGTCTCCGTAGTGCAGGATGAACGTCCGGTTCGGAACGTGCGGATCCTGGTAGAGATGGTCGATCCGGTCGGTGTTGAAGAGGCTGCTGCGGCGCTTGATGCCGTGCACTTCATAGCCCTTGCCCAACAGGAACTCGGCGAGATAGGCGCCGTCCTGACCGGTGATGCCGGTGATGAGGGCGACCTTCTTCTTGTGATCTTCAGGTGTCATGCGGTCCTGGGGTCGAGCTCGGGGAAGGTGCAGCCGCCCGGAACGGGGCGGCTTGGTAAGCGCGACGGATGCCGTCTTCCAACGGGGTGCTGGCGCGCCAACCCAGCCCTGTCAGCCGGCTGACGTCGAGCAGTTTGCGCGGCGTGCCATCGGGCTTCTCGGCATCGAAGACGATGCGGCCGTCGAAGCCGACGATGCGCATCACCGTTTCAGCGAGCTCGCGGATCGTGACATCGACGCCCGTGCCGACGTTGACGAGCTCGCCGTCGTAGCCGCGCCGCATCAGGTGGAGGCAGGCGTCTGCCAGGTCGTCGACGTACAGGAATTCGCGCCGCGGCGTGCCACTGCCCCAGACGACGAATTCGCGGTCACCGCGCAGCCGCGCCTCGTGCGCCTTGCGGATCAGCGCCGGCAGCACGTGGCTGGTCGCCAGATCGTAGTTGTCGTTCGGACCGTAGAGGTTGGTCGGCATGACCGAGACGTACTGCCGGCCATATTGGCGGTTGTAGCTCTCGCACAGCTTGATGCCGGCGATCTTGGCGATCGCATAGGGCTCGTTGGTCGCCTCGAGCGGGCCGGTGAGCAAATATTCCTCACGGATCGGCTGCGGGCAGTCGCGCGGGTAGATGCAGCTCGAGCCGAGCAGCATCAGCCGCTGCACCCCGGCCATGTGCGCCCCATGGACCAGATTCGCCTCGATCATCAGATTTTGATAGATGAAGTCGGCACGGAGAAGGTTGTTCGCCTGGATGCCGCCCACCTTGGCCGCGGCAATGACGATGTAGTCGGGCCGCTCTTCGGCCAGGAAGCCGCTGACCGCGTGCGCATCGAGGAGGTCGAGTTCCACTCGGGTGCGCAGCAGCAGGTTCTCGAAACCGCCGGCCCGGAGGCGGCGCACGATCGCCGATCCGACCATTCCGCGATGGCCGGCGACGAAGATCCTGGAGCTTGCGTCCATCAACGGACGCCCGCGCTGGCGGGATGCGGGCGACGCTGCTGCACTATGAGGCTGAGCTCGGTCGTCCGACCGTCGGGAGCAAGGCCGCGACGATGCCGAGCAGCGGCAGGTAGGCAATCACCCGGTACACGAATTCGATGCTCGTGTGGTCGGCGAGCAGGCCGAGCAGCGCCGCACCGAACCCGCCCATGCCGAAGGCAAAGCCGAAGAAGAGGCCCGAGACCATGCCCACCTTGCCGGGAATGAGCTCTTGGGCGTACACCAGGATGGCCGAAAACGCCGACGAGAGCGTGAGCCCGATCACGATCGTCAGCGTCGTCGTCCAGAAAAGATCGGCGCGGGGCAGCAGCAGGGCAAAAGGCGCGACGCCCAGGATCGATGCCCAGATCACGGGCTTGCGACCGATCCGGTCGCCGATCGGGCCGCCGATCAGCGTGCCGAGCGCCGAAGCGAACAGGAACATGAAGAGGTGCAGCTGTGCGCTTTGCACCGAAAGGCCGAACTTGTCGATCAGGTAGAAGGTGTAGAAGCTGCTCAGGCCGGCAATGTAGAAGTACTTGGAGAAAATCAGCAGCAGCAGCACGGCGACCGCACCGATGACCACCCGCCGCGGCAACGCTGGCACCGCCCTCGCCTGCGCGGCACGCGCCCGAGCCGCGGCCTGCTGCACCGCATACCACTTGCTGACGTTGTAGAGCAGGGCGATGCCGACCAGCGCCACGAGCCCGAACCAGGCCACGCTGTGCTGGCCGAAAGGCACGATCACCGCCGCTGCGACCAGTGGCCCGAGGGCGCTGCCGGTGTTGCCGCCGACCTGGAACAAGGACTGCGCCATGCCGTGCCGGCCGCCCGAGGCCATCCGCGCCACCCGCGACGACTCCGGATGGAAGATCGCCGACCCGGAGCCGACGAGCGCCGCCGCGACCAGCACCGCGCCGAACGAAAGCGCGTAGGCCAGCAGCAGCAGCCCGGCCAGGGTGAAGCTCATGCCGACCGGCAGCGAGTAAGGCGTGGGCCGGCGGTCGGTGTAGAGCCCGACCAGCGGCTGAAAGAGCGAGGCCGTGAGCTGGTAGGTGAGCGTGATCAGGCCGATCTGGCCGAAACTCAGATGGAAATCGGCTTTCAGGATCGGGTAGATAGCCAGGATCAGCGACTGCATCATGTCGTTGATCAGATGCGAGGCGCTGATCGCCCCGAGCACGCGGAAGGCGGCCCTCGAGCGGACGTTGCCGGCAGGCGAGCCGAGCGAAGCGGGCGCGGAGGTCAAGGCGGGCATGGCCCGGGGAGCAACGGTCGACATGAAGTTTGAGCGATCGGCCGGGAAAGGCGAGTCGAGCCGGCTGGCGACGAAGGCAATCCGCGCCCGGTAGCTCGCTCGGTGAATACGAGGCCGCGATTTTAGGGCATCGAAGCGCCGAACATGAAGCTCGAGACGGTGATGCCGCCGTAGAACGCATCTTCGTGGTAAAAGCGCACGGCCGGATCGTCACCGGCAGCCCCCGCGGCAACCATCAACGGCAGCAGGTGCTCCTCGCGGGGATGCGCGAGGCGTGCCGCCGGCGCGGCCTCCCATGCTGTCAATCCCGCCTCGCGTTCGGCGCGGCTGGTGCCGATCAAGGTATGCGAGAGCCAGCCATCGAAAGCCGCGGACGGAGCCTTCGCGGCCGGCCCGAAAGCGCGCAGGTTGTGGTAACTGAGGCCGCTGCCGATGATGAGAATGCCTTCGTCGCGCAAAAGCGCGAGCGCCCTGCCGAGCGCGAGGTGCTCGGCAGGGTCGTAGCCGCGCTTGAGCGAAAGCTGCACCACCGGCACGTCCGCCCGAGGCCAGGCGACTGCCAGCGGCGAATAGGCGCCGTGGTCGAAGCCGCGTGCCGCATCGAGCCGTGCCGGCAGGCCGGCTGCCACGAGCAGAGACCGAACCCGGCTCGCCAGCACCGGCGAGCCGGGTGCAGCGTAACGGATGGCGTAGGTGTGCGACGGGAAGCCCGAATAGTCGTAGATCATCGACGGCTCGGCTGCCGACATGACCGTGAAGCTGTCTTCTTCCCAGTGAGCCGACACCATCAGGATGGCGCGCGGCACTTGGCCGACCTGCGACGGCATCGCCTGCAACGCAGACTCCAACCGGTCGTAGGCGCCGCCTGTCTCCGCTTTCATCCAGGGCCAGGGGCCGCCGCCATGCGAGATGAAGTAGACGGGAAGTCGGGTGTCGGCCATGGTGTCTTGACGGTTGAGGCTGCCTCAGCCGTAATCCGACACCCACTGTACGCCCTGGGTGTAAGCCGATTCGATCGCCGTTTCCGGCGTCAGATGATGGCCGCGTTCCATCGCAATGACCCGGGGGCGCCGCGGCCAGGCCTGATTCGCGACCTGCAGCGTCGGAACGAATCTACCGCTGTCGACCGCCTGGGCACTGCACAGCAATTCGTACTGACGATGCCGGAAAGTCTTCGTTTCGATCATGGCTGGGTCCGACGTGAGGGTCGAAGTATGCCTGCGCCGCCTGGCGCCGGCCCCACCTTCGCCTCAGTCAGCCGCGTCGTCGTGCACGACTCGTAGTCGCGGCGGTTGCCAACAGGCCGCCGATCAGGAGAGCCCAGGTCTGCGGCTCGGGCACCGCGGCTGCGAAAGCGTTGACCGAAACGCTGTAAGAGCCGGAACCGGTCGGATTCGAATCGGCATCCAGGACACCACGCAGCACGGTCACGGTGAACGGCGTGTCGGCGCCCACCTGCGCCTGAAACGAAAAGTTGAACAGGTCGTCGGACACGTTGCCGAACGCTGCGTCGGCGATCTGGCCGGCCTGGAAGCTGACCGGCCCGGTCAAGCTGAGCAGCGAGACGAGCACGGAGCCCGCGAACGCCTTGGGCGAGAAATCGAAGCTGTCGAACACCGAGCCGGCATCGACCGTCTGGATGAACGAAGTACCGAACGTTCCACCGCCGATGGGCAGAAGATCGATCGGGCTGGCTGGCGCGGCGAAGGCGACACCGGCCGAGCCCAGGAGGAATGCCGCCAAAAGCGTCTTGCTTGTTGTCACAGATGTTCTCCTCGCCCTCGGCGGGCGGTGTCGGTTGCTGGATGAAATGTCGCGACGCTGCACAGGACGAGCCCGACCCGACCCGAAGCGGGCATCAGGAGGCACCCGGCAATTCGCAACGCACGTGGCGCCCGTTACGCAGAACCGGCCGCACTGGATGCGTGGAAAGGCGTCAGGCCGTGCCGGCCCTCTCGCCCAGCAACTCCTGCTTGCGCGTCATGAGCTGCGCACCGAGCTCGGCGAGGTCGAGCTTCAACGGCTTGATCTTGCGAAACAGCTCGCCCTCTTCCTCCTCGACGTGGTGCTCGATGTACTCGCCGAGCACGCTGACCTTGGCGTCGTAGAGATCGTCCTCGGGGGTCATGGCCTCGATCTGGGCGATCAGGTCCTTGGCCGAGGCGTGCTCGACCTCCGCCTCGTCGAGCAGGTCGTCGGTCTTGTCGGCACGGGTCGCGGGATAGAAGATTTCTTCCTCGATCTGGGCATGCACGGTGAGCTTTTTGCACACCTCGTTGGCGACCGCCTGCTTCTCCTCGCCTGTCGCGTTCGCCTTGCAGAGCTTCTCGAACTTGCGAAACAGGGCCTTGGCTTCTTTATGGTCGCGCATCAGCAGCTCGAGCGCGTCCGGCGTGGCCGACCGCCGGGTGGCGGCTTTTTTCACGACGGTCTTGGGGGCGGGAACTGGCGACGTCTTCTTGGCGGCGACTTTGGTGGCGGTGGCCATGGTTGTGCTCCTGAATCGTTGAGGTGTGTGGCATGCCCGGTGCGATGCACGGAGCGGAGCTTATGCATGCGCACCACCGCGGGCGTGCGGCGCGACAAAAAGGCCCGCGCTCCTACGATCCGGGCGCTGCTCGACCGACGTTCGGCGCTCCGGAGGCACCGGCTGGCCACGAGCCGCTTGACGGCGCTTGCGGGTCGACGTCACCGGGCAAGCTGGCGTGGGCTGAAAGGTCGGCGTGCTCATGGCCGGATTCGGGCAGGGGCAGTGCAGCCTCGACGCGCCCTCGGAACACGCCGAGCAGCTGCGCCACGATCGAGGCGGCGATTTCCGCGGGGCCGATGGCACCGATCGCCAGGCCGGCCGGTGCATGCAGCCGGCCCGTCAGGCGCTCGGGGATGCGCAAGTCGTCCTGAAGGCGCTTGAGACGCGCTTTGTGGGTCTTGCGGCTGCCGAGCGCGCCGACGTAGAAAGCCCGGGAATGCAGCGCCTTCACGAGCGCCGGGTCGTCGACGGCCGGGTCGTGGCTCAGGGTCACCACGGCGCTGCGCGCATCGAGGGCCGCCATCCGCAACGCCAGCTCGGGCCGTTCGACGACGCACGCGATGCCGGGGAATCGATCGGCGGTCGCGAAGCCCGGTCGCGGATCGATCACGGTGACCTCGAACCCGACCAGGCTCGCCGCAGCGACCAGCGCCTGGGCGATGTGCACCGCACCAACGATGAAGAGCCGTCGCGGCGGGTTGAACACCTGCAGGAAGACCGGATCGCCCTCGACGTCGACGACGCCGGTGGCATCCACGGAAGCGGCGCGCAAGGCCGCGACCGCCAAGGCAGTGTCGCCCGGGATGTCGTCGCCAGTCGACAACAACAGGCGATGCGAGTCGCTCAGGCGAGTGCAGAGCACGACGCCGCGGCGCTCGCTGATCGAGACGAGTACCTGCCGCAGCAAGGCAGTCATCGTGGCAGTCGATGCCAAGGCCGACGGTGCCGCCAAAGGATTCGATGCCGATGCCGATGCCGATGCCGATGCCGATGCCGATGCCGGTGATGGCGACGATGCCGACGGCCCGTTCGACGCGACACCGGCGGCATCCGACAACGGCTCGATGCGCAGCTCGAGTGCGCCACCGCACGGCAAGCCGGCCTGCTGCGCTGCGCCGTCGCTGATCTGCAGCCGCAGGTCGCGCGGCTCGCCGTGGGCGATCGCATCGACCGCTTGGGTGATGATCTCGGCCTGCAGCACGCCACCCGACACATCGCCGAACCAGGCGCCCGCCCGGTTCACCGCCAGCAGGCTGCCCGGTCGGGCCGATGCGCTGCTCCAGGTCCGCATCACCGTCACCAGGGCCGCACCTTCGCTGCTGTCCAGCCACCCGAGCGCCTGGGCGAGCACGGCTTCGGCAGTCCCCGCACGTCGGGGCTCAGTGCTCATGGTGCAGATACCTCGCCTGGTGCGGCAGGCGCAAGCTGAACAGGAAAGCGATGACCAGCATGCCGGTCACGTACCAATAGAAATACGGCTCGTGGCCGATGCCCTTCAGGTACAGCGCGACGTATTCTGCCGAGCCGCCGAACAGCGCATTGCCGACTGCATAAGCGAGCCCGACGCCGAGTGCCCGGATCTCGGTCGGAAACATTTCCGCCTTGACGATGCCGCTGATCGAGGTGTAGAGGCTGACGATCGCCAGCGCCAGCGTGATCAGCAGGAACGCCGCGGTCGGGCTGGCGACGATCTGCAGCGCACTCAGGATCGGCACGGTCGCGAGCGCACCGAGCGCGCCGAACAGCAGCATGTTGTTGCGCCGGCCGATCCGGTCTGAGAGGGCACCGAAAAGCGGCTGCATGCACATGTAG
>CAXTDH010000006.1:0-21310 GCA_964242405.1 uncultured Rhizobacter sp.
ACGATCACCAACGACGGCACGCTGCTCGTGCTCGAAGGCGGGGCCAACAACCGCATCCAGGCCTTCGATCTCGGCGCCAGCCCGGTGCGCTACTTCGCCAAGGCGCCGGTGCCGTCTTACCTGCCGCTGCCCGGCCTCGACCGCTCGAAAGGCTGGGTGCACCTGGACGTGCAGGCCGACCCCACCGGGCTGCTCTACGTGCTTTCCTTCAATCAGATCAGCGGCGTGTACCAGGTGGCGGTGTACGACTCGCTCTCGACATCGCAGCAGCCCCTCATGACCACGCAGAAGGTCTACGCCGCACGCATCGGCCTGGACCACTGGCGCAATCTCTACACGCTGAACTACCAGCCGATCAGCCAGCAGGGCACGGCTGCCGCACCGGCCATCACCGAGCCCTCGGTGAGCCTGTGGACGCCGTGCAACCTCGGGCAGACGTGCTGAGCCGCGACGCGGTGCCTGAACGGAGACCCTCAATGAACCGAAGTGCCATCGCCATCTGCGTCTCGGCCTTGTTGGCGCTGGCCGCCTGCAACGGCGACGACTCGACGCCCGACAGTCGGCCGTCCGCGAATTCGATCATCGCCAAGCCCAAGGCCGGGCCCGCCCAACGGCTGTCGCACGAGTTCGGCGCCGCCTACCTCGGCAGCGGCGCCGTGATCGACGATCAGCCGGCCGGCGCCAGCCTGCAGGCGCTGACCGGCGCGTCGAGTGCGGCCCTGAGCACCGCGGCGGCGCGCCTGGGTGCGGTGTCGTCGACCAGCGACCCGGCGGCGGTGCTCGGCGCGGACCGCGTGATCGACAACCCCTACCAGCCAGGCGGGCGTGACGCGAACAGCCCCTTCCCGTTGATCAAGGTCGGCGGTCTGGGCGATCGGCCCTTTCCCACCGGCAAATGGTACAAGGGCTTCTTCTACCGCACCCCCGCACGGCTCGATTCGAACTTCGCCAATGCGCCGGCCGGCGACCCGGCTGCCGGCAACAACGGGCAAAACGACACTGCGCAAGAGAGCGTCTTCGCGTTCCCGAACCGGCTGAACCTCGACGACCGCGTGCCCATGGTGAGCATCGCCTTTCCACGCCCGCGCTACATCGCACCGGCCCTCGACCCGGCGGCCGACGCCTACAAGCTGCTCAACCGCTATGTCACCGACGACGTGTTCTATCCGGTGATCGCGAGCCCGCTGGCCGATCTGCAGCTCGCGGCTTCGACCGGTGTCGATCCCTCGTTGACCCGCTCGATCGTGCACCAGGACGAGCTCACCGTCACGACGCGCTGGCAGAGCAGCGATGCGGCCCGGCAGATGGAGTTGATCGCCGCCGTGGGCTCGCCCTACGTGACGGTGCGCTACCAGGGCATCGCGCCCGTGCTCGGCATCGGCCAGGGCATTCAGCCGCGACTGGCCAAGGACCCGAACACCAACTTGCCGATCTCGCCGCTCGTCTGGGACTACGGCACGTGGGAGGCCGTGAACGGGCTGGTCGCGGTGGCTGCGGGCACGGGCAGCCTCGCAGCGGTGCCGAGTCAGCAGTTCATCGAGGCGGGTGTCGTGAAGACGCCCGATCTGAGCGGCAGCTCGTTCCGCTTCGTCTACCGCGTACCCGATCCGGCGCGCCCGGCGACACCGCGCACCAACGACAACAAGCCGCCGATCGAGAACCTGATCAACCGCGTGATGAACGTCTACACCTCGTCGCCGATCACCCTGCGGTGGAACGCCCCGAGCCGCACCTACGTGGCGACGCAGCCCTTCAGCGGCGTGGTGCGCGCCGCCTTCGTCAACGAGGCGGTCATCGCCGACATCAGCCGTGACGACCCCGTCGCGCTCACCTACCCGACGATCGAAGCCACGCTCTTCCAGTACCGGAGCGAATACCCGCTCGACGGCGAGGTGACCACGCAGTACGACGGCGGCGCGACGGCCAACGTGATCTTCCACTGGACCACCGGCAACATGAGCGGCGCCACACCCAACGCCTCCAACCTGCTGATGACGGCCTTCGAGTCGACGCAGATCCCGTCGATGGCTACCGCCAACAAGGTGGCCGCGATCGGCTACTACAGCAACTACGGCCGCATGAGCGGCATCGTCGGCGGGCAGTGGGCCCAGGCGCTCGGCGTGCCAGGCATCCTGCGCGATCTGGGCGCCGATCAGACCTACCGCTTGTGGTACGGCAACGGCGGCATCAAGGCGGCCGACAGGGCGCGCGTCGCGCAGATGCTTCGCACCGAAGCGGCCGACACGCAAAGCTTCATCACGCACTGCAACTACGAGTCCTACACCTGCGGCAAGTACATCGCCAACCTGGCGCGGCTGGCGCTCATCGCCGACCAACTCGGCGACTCGACGACGCGCCGGCAGTTGATCGCCTTCATGAAGCAGAACCTGGACGCGTGGTTCGACGGCGCCGACCCGAGCGACCCGAACATCGGCATCAAGACCGACCCGGCCAACTGGATCTTCGACTACTTCGTCTACGACCGGACCAACAAGGGGCTGGTCACGTTCCGGCCCTACAAGCGGCAGCAGTACGACGATGATTTCTACAACATCGTCTACACCGATCACATGTTCCACTACGGCTACTTCATCTACGCGAGCGCCGTGATCGCACGGCTCGATGAAGACCCGGCCTGGTTCACGAAGTACAAGCCCTGTGTCGAGCTGCTGGTACGCGACATCGCCAACACGGGCGCCGACGATCCGTACTTCCCGGTGGCGCGCACGTTCGACTGGTTCAAGATGCAGAACCAGGCCGACTCGGGCCCGACCGCGAACGGCCCGAACACCGAGTCGTCGAGCGAGTCGATCAACTCCAACTATGCGCTTGCGCTGTGGGGCGATGTCACTGGCAACGCCAGCCTGAAGGCGGTGGCCACGGTGATGACCGCCGCCGAGATCCGCACCGCGCAAGCCTGGTACCAGGTGACCCCGCAGACCTCGGTGTTGCGCAGCGACGGCGATCTGGCCGGCGTGGTGCCGGTGACGGTCGACATCCAGACACGTGACGGCCAGAAGCAAGCCGTGCTCGACGTCAACACGGACATCGCCCGCGGCATCGTCTGGAGCCAGATCACCGAGCACAACATCTTTTTCGGCCCCCGCAAGCACTACCTCGTCGGCATTCAGGTGCTGCCGGTGACGCCCATCTCGGAGTACGTGCTGTCCAGGACCTGGGCCGGTGCGCACCAGTCCGCCTTGCTGGCGCTCGAAGCCCTGGCGACCGAGAACTACACGGTCGCGATCTCGAAGGTGCCCGGGCCCACCTCCGAGTGCAGCGTCTTCGCGCAGAAGACGCCACCCGATGCGAACCCGCCGAACACCTACAACTGGGGCGGCGGCTGCGCATCCGCGGCGCGGGTCGAAAACGCGTGGCGGCAGATCCTCGTCTCGCTCAACGGCGTCAACGACCCCGCTGGCAGCTACGACCGCTTCGTCGCGCTGGTCGACAAGAGCGTGACGGAGTCCGACAACTTCACGAACGTGCTCAGCAACCCGAGCGTGAACCCCGGGTCGTCGACCGACGCCCAGGGCTCGAAGCCCGACTTGTTGCGCCAGACCAGCACTCCCTCGACCAACACCAACGTGATGTGGTGGCTCTCTTCGTTGAAGCCTTGAGCCACCGCGGCCGTCGAAGCGCCGACGGCAACGCGCATGCGGTGTACGTTCCGTCCGATCGTGCATCGGCGCTGCGCGAGTCGCACCAAGCTCGGCTGCGCTTCCAAGAAATTGGCGCCGTGCTGGCCGGCACCAACCGCGAGCGCTTTCTGCGGTCGCTCGACCGCGAAGCAGCGAACCTAGGCAGCCCGCGCCAAGGCGCAACCCAGGAGCTCCGGGTGATCGAGCGCAGCCGTTGCCCCCTTCCACTTGGCAAGAACTGGCGCACCAGGCCGTTCATGTTCTCGTTGGAGCCGCGCTGCCAGGGGGTGTGGGGTTCGCGAGGAGATGTTTCTTGGCGATGACAAGATTGGCCAACCCGAAGAGGCTCAGCTGGCGCAGGCAGGTCCGGCTCAATGCAAGCTATTCGACTAGCGACCTTCAGGCGTCAACGGGCTCTCGAGGACCGAAGTGCGTGACTGTGCGCGTCACGTTATCAGCTGCTCTCGCAGAAAGGGACGCTGTAGATCCCTCCGGCGTCTATGACACGGCGGCGGGCGTGACGCTGACGACGACCCGCCTTAAAGCGACCTCGGCGCCCGTGTCCACATCGATGATCCAGTCGCACCCGGCAGCGCCCGCATGTCGTGATCGACGACGACGACCGAGTTGCCGCGGCCCACGAGGCCGTGCAACTGCGCCATCAGCCGCTCGACAACGGTGCCATATCCAGCCCGAGCGCCCTCGGCTACTGCGCCGACACCTGCGCAATCGTCCAATCGTCCAATCGTCCGCCCATCCACGACTTCCGCTCCTCGCGCACCGGCACCGACCGCGCCTGGCGCATTCGCCCTCGTCGCACCCGCGTGTAGGTAGAGCGCGCACAGATCCAGCAAAATCGGGTCATGCAACTTTCACCCCGCCTCGAGACCCTGGTCTTGAAGTCCGGTATCCATCTCGGCCTGCTTCCGCCGCTGGACCGCGACCTGGTCCTGGCCCTGGCCGCATCGGCCCTGGAGCCAGGACGCCCGCTGCGGGAGCACGAGGTCAATCGGCGCCTCGGCGACTGGCTGGCGGACGTGGGTGCGATGCTTCGGACCGACCCTGTCGAGCTCCGGCGCTGGCTGGTCGACACCGGCTTCGTCGCGCGCGACGCGTGGGGCCACGCCTACGAGCGCGGCCCGTCTCACCTCGCCCGATCGATGCAGGTCCTCGGCACGTCGGACAGCCATGCGCTGAACGCCGCCGTCCGGGCGGTCAGGGTCGCGGCGCAAAGTGCGCGGCTCCTCAAGCGGCGTGCGTTCGAAGCGGGACGACCCAACCTCGCTTGTTGATGATCATCAGGTTTGACGTCGGCCGCGGCCGACGTCACCCGGCGTTGCGCCGCCAGAATCCGGCGATCAGGATCCAGACGATGAAGACCAGCTCCAGGGTCTGCAACGGGACCGCGACGACCATCACCGCCTCGCGCCAGGACGGAACGACGATCCTCGCGAACGCGTCGAGCAGATAGCCGAGGCCGGCGATGCCGGTCAGGATGCCGATGGCCCGAGGCGCCCATCCGGAGCGGAACGTCAGGATGCCGAGAGGCACCAGCCAGAGACCCCAGAAGACGGAGGCGACGGCCATGCCGAGGCTGTGCAGCCGAACGAACAGGTAAGCCAGCGACTGGAGCTGCGGTTCGGTGAACGACGCCAAAAAGGCTGGGCCGCTCAACACGACGATGACGGCAAGCGGGTTCACCGTGTTGAAAAAGGCAATGGGAATCGGAATGAAGCCGAGGGCGGCCATCTGTTGCGCGAGGCGGCGGCTGACCGGCGCGAAGAGGCGGTAGAGCTCGACGACGAGAAACACCTCCAGCGTCTGGTGCAGCAGATCGCAAGCGATGCCGGTCCGCAGAAGCCACTCGGCGCCACGGACGGCAACCGCCGTCGCGGCGGCGTCGTTCAGGACGAACAGCTTGTTCGGGACGTAGACGAGGCCGACGGGCCCGATGAGGGCGATCAGCAGGTAGAGGATGCCCGCCGATCGAAAGCGCCCGATCACGGCCGCGCGGGTCCTGTCGCGTTCATCCACCTGCTTCTCCCGTTCGAGCGAGTTGAATCCCGCCGCCACAGTCTGAAGCGGACGCCGACGCGTGGCGAGCCATTTGCGACAAGGTGCCGGAAACAAGGAACAGTCTGCATCGGCGCTTCCGACGATGCGCTTGCACAATCGCTGCGGGCCGGCGCCTTGCCAAAGCGGGTCCATCACTCTTCTGCTTCGCCATGGACCGCACGCCAACACCACGCCACCTCCTGTCCACCCTGGCCGCAGGCACCCTGCTGGCCGCCTGTGCGTCCACGCCGCAGCTCGATGCGCAATGGACCGACCCCGGCCTGGGCGCCCACTCGGCCCTGCTGCGCGGCGCCAAGGTGCTGGTGGCCTGCGAAGCCTTCGATGTGGCGATCCGGCAGGTCTGCCAGGACCAGCTCGCCTCGGAAGTCGTCGCACGCGGTGCGACGCCGGTCTTCGTCGCTGCCGGCACCCAGCTCCTCACCGACCGCGCGCTCGACGGCCAGCTGCTCCCCGGTGCCAAGACGGCCGACGCCAAGGCCGTGCTGGTCGTGTCGCTCGCACCATCGACCGTCGATGCCGGCTCCGGCCCATCGTTCAGCATCGGCGGTTTCGGACTAGGGCGCAGCAGCGCGGTCGGCGTCGGCGTCAGCGCCCCGCTCGGCGGTGGCCGCGTCACCACGGGCTTCCAGGCCAACGGACGCGTGACCGACGTGTCGACGGGCCGCCTGGTGTGGACGGCGAGTGCCGCGGCTGCGCCTTCGGCCGATCTCGCCGCGCAGTTCGCGGCGCTGGCCAAGACCGTCCTCGATTCAGCCGACCGGGCCGGCCTGTTCTGATGCTGGCCCAGGATCAGCCGGCGGCGATCGCACCGTATCCGATCGGTGTGCCCGGTACCGCCTGGGGCGCCGTGGAGAAGGCTGAGTGGCTGGGCGCCCAGCAGACGCGTCGCAGCTACGCTGAGGAGGTGCTGGCGCCGTTGGCAGCTCGCCTGCCGGCCGAGGGAGAACTTTTCTGCTACGGCGCACTGGACTGTGCGGCGGCGGGCTGGAGCGTCTATCCGCTCGTGGCCGTGCGCAGCCGCGTCTGGCGCCCGGATCGGCCGGTCGTGCTGGTCACCGGCGGCGTCCACGGCTATGAGACCAGCGGTGTTCAGGGTGCATTGCAGTTCATCGAGCACGAGTTCGCTCGCCAGGCAGAGGCGGTCAAGCTGCTCGTGTTGCCCTGCATCAGCCCGTGGGGCTACGAGACGATCAACCGCTGGAACCCTGACGCGCTCGATCCGAATCGGCATTTCAAGCCGGCGAGCCCCGTGGCCGAGTCGGCGCTGGCCATGGCCTGCGTGGCGGGCCATGGCGCGCGAGTCGACCTGCATGTGGACCTGCACGAGACGACGGACACCGACAACAGCGAATTCGGCCCCGCCAAGGCCGCACGCGACGGCACGGCGCCCGAGCGGCACACGATCCCCGACGGCTTCTATCTGGTCGCCGACAGCGAGCGGCCGGAGCCCGTCTTCCAGCGCGCCTTGATCGACGCGGTGCGGCGCGTCACGCACATCGCGGCCGCCGACGCGCAAGGCCGCATCATCGGCATCGCCCTCCAGCAGGACGGCGTGGTCACCCTCGCCAAGCGGGCATCCGGGCTCTGCGGCGGGATGACCGACGCACGCTTCGTGACCACGACCGAGGTCTACCCGGACAGCCCGACGACCCGCCCGGAGGAGTGCAATGCGGCCCAGATCGCCTCGGTGATGGCCGCGATCGCCCATCTCCGATCGGCATGACGCTCAGCCGGCACCCTTCGCGCGCATGCGGTTGCCCTTCGGGTGGTGCTCCAGCTCGCACAGGCCGAGTTCCTCCATGAGCGGCGGCACGTAGACCCCGAAGCGGCCGCGCAGTCCCTTCTTGAGGCCGTACCAGCCGCCGACCGGATTGCCCGCCGAGCGAGCCCACGCCTCGACGGTGCCGTCCTTGGCCAGCTTCTGTTCATCGGCACCGCCGAGCTCGACCCAGTCGCCCGTCTCGCGCAGCATCGCGAGGAGGTCGGCGACGCACCGGAGGTCGTAGAGAAGCACCGTCTTGCCACGGTGTAGACGAGGACGCCCTTGCCGTCCTTCGTGTCGGTGTGCAGGGTGTACGCCGACGTTCCCGGCGGCGTCTTCAACTGCCACGGGTTCTCCGCGAAACAGCTCGGCACGGCGACCATCGGCGTCTCCTTCAATCGACGGCGACTCTGGCTCATCCAGAGCACCAGTTCCTCGCTGAAGCGTGAAAAGTGGACCATGCAGATCCCAGCGGGGACCATCCCGTAGCCAATGCACGCGGGAGGACGCGTCAAGCCGGAGCCGTGAAAAGCCGGCAGAGCAAAGTCCCCGTTGCGACGCTTCGATGAACCAGTACAAAGCGGCTTGTGGGCACGGACACCAACGGCCCTGTTGATCCTCTGCTCCGAATCACTGGCCACAAGCTGGGCACAGAGTGGGCACGGGAGGGGCACAAAGCAAAACGCCAACCTTTTGGGTTGGCGTTCACTACGGCGCTGGGCCGCGTATTTCCTGGCTGTTCTGTGGTTGCGAGGGCAGGATTTGAACCTGCGACCTTTGGGTTATGAGCCCAACGAGCTACCAGACTGCTCCACCTCGCGACTGGTGGAGGAAGTATAGCAGAGGGGCCCCCGATCTTCCATGCCACGGTGCGACGGCGCCGAAAGGCCGACTTTCAAAGGCCCGCACTGCCGAGCGTCGCCAGGAATCGACGGCTGTCTTGATAGCCGATCACCCGCGCCGCCGTCACCTCACGCCCACCGGCATCGAAGAAGATCGTCCCCGGCGGCCCGAACAGGCCGAATCGCTTGAGCAGCGCACGGTCATCGGCGTTGTTGGCCGTCACGTCGATCCGGAGCAGCAGGGCGCCGGCCAGTCGGGCGCGCACCGCCGGATCGGCCAGCGTGAAGCGCTCCATCTCCTTGCACGACACGCACCAGTCGGCATAGAAGTCGAGCATCACCGGTCGAGCGGCACCGGCGAGCGCGGCGTCGAGTTCGCTCAAGGTGCGGACTGGACGGAAGATCGCATGGCCGCCGGCCCCGGGCGCAGCGGCCTCGGTGCCCCGACGAGACCACTGTTCGAGCGGCTGCAGCGGGTTGCTGCCGCCCGAGGCCGCACCGGCGAACTGCAGCAAGCCGCAGACGGCCAGTACGCCGGCGAGCAACCGCCGCCCGGTTCCGCCGGCCCGCACGACCGACACGCCGACGGACGGCCTCTCGCCCCAGACGACGACCGCTGCCGCCAGCGCGAGCACGCCCCAGAGCGCGAGAACCACCGCGCCCGGCAGCAGCGACTGCACCGTCCAGAGCGCCACCCCCAGCAGCAACAGCCCGAAGAAGCGCTTGACGTCGTTCATCCAGGCCCCGGCCCGCGGCAACAGCGCACCGGCGGATGCACCGACCAGCACCAGCGGCACGCTCATGCCGGCCGCCAGCGAAAAAAGCGCCGAGCCGCCGAGCGCGACGTCACGCGTCTGGCTCAGGTAGACGAGCGCCCCGGCCAGCGGCGCCGCGACGCAGGGGCTGACGATCAGCGCCGACACGCCCCCCATGGCGAACACACCGGCCACCCGCCCAGCCGGCAGGTGATGGGACGTCTGCGCGAGCCGGCCCGTGAATGCCGCCGGAAGCTGCAGCTCGTAGGCCCCGAACATCGAAAGTGCGAGCACCACCAGGCCGGCCGCGAACAAGGCCAGTACCCACGGGTTCTGCAGCAAGGCGGCAAGACCCTCGCCGGCCAGGCCCGCCGCGACACCGAGGGCGGTGTAGACGAGCGCCATGCCGAGCGAATAGCTGACCGCGAGCAACAGGCCGCGACCGCGTGACGCCTGCGCGCCCTGGCCGACGATGATCGACGACAGGATCGGCAGCATCGGCAAGACGCAGGGCGTCAACGACAAAAGCACGCCCGCCAGGAAGAACATGCCGACGACGCTCCAGAAACGACCGCCTCGCAAGACCGCATCGAGACTGGCAACGCTGTCGCCCGACGAGGCGCCGGCGCCCTGAAGCCCGGTGGGCGATGCCGGGGCGGCGGCCCCCGCAGCGAGGTTACCGCCGATTGCGGCGGTCTCCGCCACCGTGAACACCCGGGCGCTGCCGCCGCCCCCGAAACCCCGCAGTTTGACCCGGACGGCGCGCTCGGTCGGCGGATAGCAAAGGCCCTTGTCGGCGCAACCCTGGTTGGTGGCGAGCAGCATGAACGCCTCGGTCGCCTTGCTCACCGGCAAGACGATGCGCACCTCACCGCGATAAGTCTCGACCGACTTCTGGAAGGTCTCGTCGAACTTGACCTTGCCGGACGGAAGCACCGCCGGGCCGAGGGTGGCGGCGTCCGCGCTGAAGCGGAATTGTTCCCGGTACAAGTAGTAGCCGGGCGCGGCAGTGAAACGCAATTCGACGCTGCGGTCGTCGAGCGGGCGCGCGGCCAAGGTGAAGGCGGCCTCGGGGTCCAGGAAGTTTTCGGCCGCCTGGACGAAGCCAGCACCGCTGGCGATGGACAGGCAAAGCAGGCACGTCCCGAATTGCCACCAGCCTGCCGACCACGGCTGCGCCAGGCGCCGAGTCAGACGCGGAGGGAAGAAAAAACGCAGCAGGCGCGAGTGGAATTGCAATGCCGATCCGTCATCGAGTGTTGGGGTTGGAACGACGGCTGGGCATGCGGTTCCATCAGCCCGGACGCTTCATGCTCGACGGGGTCGACCTGCCCGACCGATGCCGACCTGTCGACCGGGGTCGACAGGCCCTGTCGGAGTCGACCTGCCGGCAGGTGTCGATGGTAGCGCCGGCGGGCCCCACAGGCACTGCTCTTGCTAGAACGAACTGGCGGTCCCAGCCGCCGCAACCAGGGTGGAAATGCGTGTCCTCGTGGTGTATTGTCATCCGGTCGAGACCAGCTACAACGCGGCACTGCACCGGGTGGTCGTCGACGGCTTGCGGCAAAGTGGCCACGAGGTCGACGACTGCGACCTCTATGCCGAGGGCTTCGACCCGGTCATGTCGCGAGAAGAACGCATCGGCTACCACGACGCGCCAGGCAACCGGATCCCTGTCGCCGGCTATGTCGAGCGGCTGCTGCGAGCCGAGGCGGTGGTCTTCAGCTTCCCGACCTGGTGCTTCGGCTTGCCGGCGATGCTGAAGGGCTTCTTCGACCGGGTCTTCATGCCGGGGGTGGCCTTCGATCTGAGTGATCCGGCCAACGTTAAGCCGTCGTTGACCCATCTGAAGCACATCTGCGGTGTCGTCACCTACGGCCGCCCGCGCCTGGCCGCCTGGTACATGGGCGACCCGCCTCGGCGCATCGTCACCCGCTACATGAGGCTGGTGGCCGGCCGCCAGGCACGGGTGTCGTACTTGGCGCACTATCACCTGAATGTGGCGACCCCGACGCAGCGCGAACGGTTCAAGCGCAAGGTCGGTGACGCGATGAGGAGCTTCGCTTGACGACGGCGGTCGATACGCTGGTTACCGCGGCGCGTCTGCCGCGCTGGCTGTTGCCGGCCGCCTGGCCCGAGACCGCGGACGGCACCCCGGCGGTGGCCGACATCGCCATCGGCGATGGGCGGATCGTCGCCGTGACGCCGCAAACGCCGGGAGCACCAGGAGCACCAGGAGCGCCAGGAGCAACGCAAGCGTCCGGCCGATCGCAGCCGTTGCAACCGCACTCCGCGGCGACCCACGATCTGAGCGGCGCGCCGGTACTGCCCATCCTCGTCGAGCCGCATGTGCATCTCGACAAGGCGTTCACCCTCCACCGCATGGGCAGGATCGAACCTGGGCTGCTCGGCGCGATCGCGGCCATGCACGCCGACCGCGTCGACTGGACGGCCGACGACGTTCGCCAACGCGCGACGCAGGCGCTCGAATGGGCCTGGGATGCGGGCGTCGGTCACCTGCGCACCCATGTCGACTGGTGGGAGCCGGCCGCGACGCCGGTCGCCTGGGACGTGATCCGGGAACTCTCACGCGAATGGGCCGGCCGGGTCGTCCTCGAGCAGGTCAGCCTGATGCCGCTGCCGCTCTTCAAGGACCGGGCCGACGCCCGTCTGCTCGCGGCAAGGGTCGCCGCGACCGGCCCGGGTGCCCGGCTCGGCGGCTTCGTGCACAGCAGCCACTGGGATCCTCGGGCGCTGTTGCACCTGCTGGAGGCGGCCGACAGCCACGGCCTCGACGTCGACCTGCACGTCGACGAGGAGCTCGAGCCCACCGCGCTGGGGCTGCTGACCACCGCCCGGTTGATGAAGGAGATGCGCTTCGGCGGTCGGCTGGTCGCGAGCCACGCCTGCGCCGTGTCGATGCAGTCACCGGCCGAGGCGCAGTCGACCTTGGAGGCGATCGCCGACGTCGCGATCACCCTCGTCGCCCTGCCGATCACCAACCTGCTGCTGCAGGATGCGCGCACCGGCCGAACGCCTCGCCTGCGCGGCCTGACGTTGGTGAAGGAGGCACGGGCACTCGGCATCCCCGTGCTGATCGGCAGCGACAACGTCCGGGATCCGTTCTGCCGCGTCGGCAGCTTCGACCCGCTGGAGGCCTACGCCTGCGGCGTGCTCGTCGGCCAGCTCGACGAACCGTTCGACGCCTGGTCGGAAGCGCTGTGCCGCGCCGACTGGCTCGGCCGCGGCGGCTCGTCGCTTCCGCTGCAAGCGGGTTCTCGAGCGGATTTCGTCGTCTTCGACCGGGCCGACGCCCACGGTTTCCCGTCACGCAGCCATGCGCGTCGAGTGTTTCGCGGCGGCTCGGCCCAGGCGCCGACCGTCAGGGAGCCGTCCGCATGACGCCCACAGGCGGCGGTGTGACGCCCATGGGCGGCAGCAAACGGCCCGCGAGCACCGGCCAGCCGCTCGCCCGCTACGCGGCCTGCCGCCAGGTCGGCGACTTCCTGTTCCTGTCGGGCGTGATCGCCGTCGACCCGGCAGCCGGGCGGATCGTGCGCGGCTACGCCGACATCCCGGACGCGGCCGCCGAACTGATCGGCCGAACGGGCGAATTCTCGACCGATGTCCGCGAAGGGCCGATCCTGGCGCAGAGCTGGGCGGTGCTGGAGGCCATTCGACAGACGGTCGAGGCGGCGGGCGGCCGCATGTCGGACGTCTTCAAGCTGGTCCAGTATTTCCGCAACCTCGACCACTTTCCGCACTACAGCCGGGTGCGCCGGCACTTCTTTCCGGGCGAGCCGCCGGTGTCGACCGTGGTCGAGGTGAGCGGCCTGTTGCCGACGCCCGAGCTGCTGATCGAGGTCGAGGCGACGGCCTGGCTGCCGACGGTTCGATCGACATGACCCGACGCGGATGGCTTAGCCGCGACGACCCGCCGCCAGGAACGACTGGCCGTCCAGACGTGCCAGTGATCACCCCGGAGAGCCTGCCATGATCCACGCCTACAACCCGCCCGCCCGCTTCCTGCCCTATCTGAGCTGGACGGAAATCGCCGACTTGCCCGACAAGGCGAACACCGTCGTCGTGCTGCCGACCGGCGCCATGGAGCAGCACGGGCCGCACCTGCCGTGCGCCGTCGACACCATCATCTGCGCTGGCGTGATCGGCCATGCCCTCGCCCGCCTGCCCGACGCCGTTCCTGCCTTCGCGATGGCGCCGATCACCTACGGCAAGTCGGAAGAACATCTGCACTTCCCCGGCACGATGACGCTCTCCGGCCCGACGCTGCTGGCGACGATGAACGAGCTCGGCGAATCGGTCTACCGGGCCGGGTTCCGCAAGCTGCTGATCGTCAACGGCCATGGTGGCCAGCCCCAGGTGATGGAGATGGCGGCGCGGGAGCTGCGGCTGCGCCACGGCGACTACATCGTCGTGCCCCATTCGACCTGGCGGCTGCCGCACGTCGGCGGCAAGTTCTTTTCCGACCAGGAGAAGCGGCTGGCGATGCACGCCGGCCACGGCGAGACGGCCATCATGCTGGCGCTGGCGCCCGACACCGTGCGCATGCACCGGGCGGTCGCCAATTACCCGCCGGTGTTCCCGTCGAAGCTGCTGTCGCCGGATGGCCGGCCCGCTTGCGCCTGGAGTTCGCGTGATTTCGGCCCCAGCGGTGTGATCGGCGACCCGCTGCCCGCCACCCGGGAGCAGGGCGAGGCGATCCTCGAGTCGCTGGCGCAGAGCTGGGCCGAGGCGATCACCGAACTGCACCATGCCCGATGGCCAGCCCGCGAGGAAGCCACCTGGGGGCTGGCGAACCACACCGGCTTCATTCAGCAGGTCCGGTCATGAAGGCCCTCGCGCTACTCGCCGCCGCGGCGCTCGCCGCCCTGCCTGCCCACGCCGCCGAGCCCTTCGTTTATTTGACCAACTGGTACGCGCAGGCCGAACACGGCGGCTTCTATCAGGCGGTCGCGACTGGCATCTACAAGAAATACGGCCTCGACGTCACCGTCAAGATGGGCGGCCCGCAGGTCAACATCCTGCAGTTGATGGCCGCCGGCCAGGCCGATTGCGTGATGGGGTCGAGCGACCTGCAGATGATCCAGGTGCGTGAGAGCGGCGTGCCGGTGGTGACCGTCGCCGCCCTGTTCCAGAAGGATCCGCAGGTGCTGATCGCCCATGAGGACGTCAAGACCTTCGAGGACATGAAGGGCAAGACGATCCTGATCGCCCAGTCGGCGAACCGCGGCTACTGGCCCTGGCTCAAGGCTCGGTTCGGCCTGACGGATACCCAGACCCGCCCCTACACCTTCAACATCCAGCCCTTCGTGGCCGACCCGAACACCGTCCAGCAGGGCTACCTGACCTCCGAACCCTTCGCCATCCAGAAGGCCGGCGTGAAGGCCAACGCCCTGATGTTCAGCGACTACGGCTACCCGGCCTACGCCACCACCATCACCTGCATGGAGCAGACGGTCAAGGACCGGAGCAAGGCGGTGGCCGCCTTCGTCCGCGGCAGCGCCGAGGGCTGGAAGAGCTACCTCGCCGACCCGGCGCCCGGCAACGTGCTCATCAAGCGCGACAACCCGAGCATGACCGACGACCAGCTCGCCTACAGCGTCGCCAAGATCAAGGAGATGGGCATCGTCGCCAGCGGCGATGCGCTCAAGCTCGGCATCGGCGTCATCACCGAAGCGCGGATGAAGGCGAGCTACGACCTCCTGGTCGGGGCCAAGCTCGTCGACCCTTCGAAGGTCGGAATGCAGCAGGCCTACGACACGCGCTTCATCAAGGAAATCAAGGTGTTGCCCTGATGATCGACGCCCGAGCGGTGGCCGGTCGACCGTCCACAGCGCCGCCGGCGGCAGAGCCGGTCATCGAGGTGCTGTCGGCGGAGAAGACCTATCCGAACGGCACCCGGGCGCTGCAGCCGGTCGACCTGCGGATCGCCGAGGGTGAGCTGGTGACGCTGCTCGGCCCCTCCGGCTGCGGCAAGAGCACCTTGCTGAAGATGATCGCCGGCCTGCTCGAGCCGAGCGATGGTCGGCTGCTGATCCGCCGCCGTCCGGTCGCCGAGACGGCCGGGCCGGGGCGGCGCATGTCCTTCGTCTTCCAGTCACCGACCTTGATGCCGTGGGCGAGCGTGCACGCCAACGTCAGGCTGCCGCTCGACCTGGCCAAGGTGCCGCGCGCCGAGGCCGACCGGCGGGTCGCCGACGCGCTCCGTCTGGTCGGCTTGGACGGCTTTGCCGGCGAGCTGCCGCGCGCCTTGTCGGGCGGCATGCAGATGCGCGTGTCGATCGCCCGCGGGCTGGTCACCGACCCGCAGATCCTGCTGATGGACGAGCCCTTCGGCGCCCTCGACGAGATCACCCGCCACAAGCTCGACGCCGAACTGCTCGACCTGCGGGCACAGCGCCGGCTGACCATCGTCTTCGTCACCCATTCGATCCACGAGGCGGTGTTCCTGTCGAGCCGGGTGGTGATGATGGCGGCGCGCCCCGGCCGGGTGGTCGACGAGGTGACGATCGACGAGCCCTATCCGCGCCACGCCGACTTCATGGTGTCGCCGCAGTTCAGCCGCCACGCCCGGCGCCTGCAGCAAAGCCTGCTGCAGGCGAGCGCCGTCGTTGCCGAGGCGGCGCGGCGATGAACGGGCACGTCGATGAACGGGCAGGCGGCATGAGGTGGCGCGCGGCATGAACGGGCGAGCCGATGCCGGAGCGCTGCAGCGGCCGGCGGTGCAGCGCGTCGTCTACCCGCTGCTGGTCGCGGTGGTGCTGCTCGGCGGCTGGCAGGCGGCGGTCGTCCGGCTGGAGCTGCCACCCTATCTCGTGCCCTCGCCCTGGCTGATGGCGACGACGCTGGTGCGCGACTGGGCGGTGCTCGGCCTGGCGCTGCTGACGACGATGAAGATCACGCTGCTCTCGTTCGCCGTGGCGACGGTGCTCGGCGTGCTGATCTCGTTCGTCTTCGTGCAGAGCAAGGCCCTGGAGACGGCGCTCTTCCCCTACGCCGTGCTGCTGCAGGTGACGCCGATCGTGGCAGTGGCGCCACTCATCATCATCTGGGTCAAGAACCCGACCGCCTCGCTGGTCATCTGCGCGGCGCTGGTGGCGCTGTTTCCGATCATCGCCAACACCACGCTCGGCCTGCGCAGCATCGACCCGGATCTGCAAAGCTACTTCCGCCTCAACGGCGCGACCCGGCTGCAGCAGCTGCTGCGCCTGCGCATCCCGAGCGCCCTGCCGTACTTTTTCGGCGGGCTGCGGATCTCGAGCGGCCTGGCGCTGATCGGCGCGGTGGTGGCTGAATTCGTCGCCGGGACGGGTGGCACGGGTGCGGGGCTCGCCTACCAGATCCTGCAGGCAGGGTTCCAACTCAACATCCCGCGCATGTTCGCCGCGCTGCTGCTCATTTCGCTGGCCGGCGTGGCGCTGTTCGCCGCCATGGCCTGGTTGTCCCGCTGGGCGCTCGGCTCCTGGAACGCGAGCGAACTGTCGGCCCATGAGTGAGCAATTCGTCGCTCAGCGACTCGAGCGCGAGCGATCGGTCGGGTCGACGGCACCGGATCACGGCGCCCGCTACAAAACGATGGAAAGTTCCTGATGCACGACGTGCAAGACGACAGGGCCCGGGTCGCCCTTCAGGCAGCCGAGCTGGTCAACGACTGCCCCGGGTTCGAATGGATCACCGATCGCAGCCGGGTGGAGCGGCTCTCGCGCGACTTCTACTGGTTCAGCCCGGCGTTGAAGCGCGACCTGGAGGGGCGCTTCGCCGACATCGTCGTCCGCCCCCGGAGCGAGGCAGAGATCGCCCAGGTGGTCGCCGCCTGCGCCCGCCGCGGCGTCCCGATCACCCTGCGCGGCAGCGGCACGGGCAACTACGGCCAGTCGATCCCCTTGCACGGCGGCCTGGTGCTCGACCTGAGCGCCTTCGACGCTTTTGCCTGGTCGCGGGGCGGTGTCGGTCGTGCCCAGGCCGGCATCCGTCTCGCCGACTTCGACAAGGCGGCGCGGCCAGGCGGCTGGGAGCTGCGCTGGCTGCCCTCGACCTTCCGAACGGCGACGCTCGGCGGGCTGTTCGGCGGCGGCTTTGGCGGTGCCGGCTCGATCAACTACGGCCCGATGGCGGCCGCAGGCAATGTTCTGGCAGCACGGGTAATGACTGTCGAACCCGAGCCGCAGGTGCTCGAACTGCGCGGCACCGAGGCCATGCTGCTGCACCATGTCTACGGCAGCAATGGCATCGTCCTCGAGCTCGAAGTGGCGCTGGCGCCTGCGATCCCGTGGATGGAAGCGATCGCGAGTTTCGACTCCTTCGACGCCGGCCTGGCGTTCGCCGCGGCGCTCGCCCGCGCGCCGGGCATCGTCAAGAAGGAGGTGTGCTTCCTTTCGGCACCGACGGCCGCCTACCTGCAGCAGCTCGCCGATTGCCTGCCCGCGGACCGCTCGGCGGTGCTGCTGGTGCTGGCCGAGTCGTCCGAGGAGCCGATGCGCGGCCTGCTCGCCACCCATGGCGGCCGTCTGACCTACCGCAGGGCCGCCGCCGAGCTGCAGTCCACGAGCCGCACACTGCTCGAATTCACCTGGAACCACACCACCCTGCATGCGCTGAAGGTCGACAAGAACCTCACGTATCTGCAGACATCGTTCGACCCGACGCGCTATGAAGCGCAGGTCCGGACGCTCGAGGCCGAACTGGGCGGCCCGGATGGCGAGGTGATGATGCACCTCGAGTTCCTGCGCAATCGCGACGGCGCCCTGACCGCGAGCGGCCTGCAGCTGGTGCGCTTTTCGAGCTTCGAGCGGCTCGAGGAGCTCATGCAGATCCACCGCGACCACGGCGTCGGGATCAACAACCCGCATGTGTACGTGATCGAAGAAGGCAAACAGGGTGGGCCGTTGCCAGCGGCGGTCGAGATGAAGCGACGCTTCGACCCGCAGGGGCTGCTCAATCCGGGCAAGTTGCAGGGATGGAACGGCGCCTCGACGGGGTAGACAAGACCCTGACTCCGGCCGTCTACGCTCCGACTTCCTGAGGTCGGTCGAGAAAGCGCCGAATGGACAGCACTGTCCGATCTCGGTCAGCACAAGGGGCGGCGACCATCACCTGGACGGCGGTGGAGACCATCATCTCGGTGGTCGCCATCATCCTCATCCTGGCCCTGTCCGCCATCGTCTGAAGGAGCGAGCCCATGCCTGCACTGATGATGGGTGTCGACATCGGCACCACCAGCACCAAGGCCGTCATCTTCGCGCTGGACGGCAAGCCGGTCGCGCACCATGCCGTGGACTATCCCTTGCTGCGGCCCGTTCCTGCCGCCGCGGAACAGGATCCGGAACAGATCTACCAAGCCTTGCTGGAGACGATCCGCACCAGTCTCAGAACTTGCCCGGTGCCGACCGACGACATCGTCTGCTTCTCGTTCAGTGCCGCGATGCACAGCGTGATCGGCATCGATGCGCAGGGCGGCCTGCTGACCCGCAGCATCACCTGGGCTGACAACCGCGCGGCCGCAGCCGCCGAGCGCATCAAGGCCGAACCGGGCGCAGGCGCCCTCTACCGCCGCACCGGCACGCCGATCCATCCGATGTCACCGCTGGCCAAGCTGGCCTGGCTGCGCGCCGAACAGCCGGCGCTGTTCGCCCGGGCAGCGCGTTTCATCGGCATCAAGGAATACGTTTTTTTCCGCCTGTTCGGGCAGTACCTCGTCGATCATTCGATCGCCTCCGCGACGGGCCTGTTCAACCTCGAACGGCGCGACTGGGACGACGAAGCACTGGCTGTCGCGGGCGTGCGGCGCGATCAGCTTTCGACCCTGGTGCCGACGACGCATCACCTGGCAGGGCTGGATCCGCAACTGGCGCAAGACCTCGGGCTGGCGACCGGCACGCGCTTCGTGGTCGGCGCAAACGATGGTGTGCTGTCGAACCTGGGTGTCGATGCGATCCACCCGGGCGAGGTAGCCGTGACGATCGGCACCAGCGGCGCGATGCGCGCTGTCGTCGACCAGCCGCTGACCGACCCGTCGGGCCGCACCTTCTGCTATGCGCTGACAGATCGCCACTGGGTGGTCGGCGGGCCGGTCAGCAACGGCGGCATCGTCTTTCGCTGGGTGCGCGACGAGTTCGCGGCCTCCGAGTGCGAGACGGCGAAGCGCCTGGGACTGGACCCGTACGAAGTCCTGACCCGCATCGCCGAACGTGTGCCGGCAGGTGCCGAGGGGTTGCTCTTCCATCCTTTCCTGGCGGGTGAACGCGCGCCGTCGTGGAACGCCAATTTGCGCGGCTCGTTCTTCGGCCTGGCGATGCACCACCGCAAGGAGCACATGATCCGCGCGGCGCTCGAGGGCGTGATCTTCAATCTGTACACCATCCTGCCGGCCGTCGAATCGCTGGTCGGCAGGAGCCGAAGCATCAAGGCGACGGGTGGCTTCGCCCGTTCCGGTCTGTGGCGGCAGATGATGGCCGACGTGTTCAACCGGGACGTGGAGGTGCCCGAAACCTTCGAGAGCTCATGCCTGGGCGCGGCTGTGCTCGGCCTCTATGCGCTGGGGCGGGTCGATTCGCTGGATGTCGTCGGCGCCGTGGTCGGCACCACCCATCGGCACATTCCCGTGGCGGAGAACGTGGCGGTCTACCAGCGTTTGCTGCCGATCTTCCTGGCGCTGCCGGTGCAACTCGAAGCGCAGTACCGGCAGATCGCGGCGTTCCAGCAGGCAGTTGCGGCGCCTGGCTGAGCGTCGACGGCAATACCGAGGTCCTCGCCCGGGGCAAGGCTCGACGAGGCGCTTCACGGCGATGCAGGTGTGCGTCGCCGCGCCCTGCCCGTCCAGCCCTGCGCTACGCTGCCCCGCCTGCCTGCTTGCCTGCTTGCCCGCCCGCCTGCCTGCCTGCCTGCCTGCCGCTTATTCTGCGTCGACGATTTCGGTCGCCGCGGGCTCCGGTCGGTCGACCAGCTCGACGAACGCCATCGGCGCGTTGTCCCCCACCCTGAACCCCATCTTCAGGATCCGCGTGTAGCCGCCCGGACGCGCCTGGTAGCGCGGCCCGAGTTCGTTGAAGAGCTTGGAGACGATCGCACGGTCACGGGTCCGGTCGAACGCCAGCCGGCGATGCGCGAGCGTCGGCTCCTTGGCGAGCGTGATCAGCGGCTCGACGACGCGGCGAAGTTCCTTCGCCTTCGGCACGGTGGTCTTGATCGCCTCGTGCAGCAGCAGCGAGTTGCACATGTTGCGAAGCATTGCCTGGCGATGCTCCGAGGTGCGGTTGAGTTTGCGTAATCCGTTGCGGTGGCGCATGTGCGTAGTTCCTGTTGTTGAACCCCGGCCGTGTCAGGTACCGGGGTTGCACGAGCAAACACGTTCACGCGTGTTTGTCATCCGATGACGGCTTTCTGGCCGTCTTCTCCGTTGCAGCGAAGCGGTCAGCGCTTGTCGAGGCCTTGGGGCGGCCAGTTCTCGAGCCGTGCACCCAGCGTCAAACCGCGCGAGGCCAACACTTCCTTGATCTCGTTGAGCGACTTGCGGCCCAGATTCGGCGTCTTCAGCAGCTCGGTCTCGGTGCGCTGAATCAGGTCGCCGATGTAGTAGATGTTCTCGGCCTTTAGGCAATTCGCCGACCGCACCGTCAGTTCGAGCTCGTCGACCGGGCGCAGCAGAATCGGGTCGAACTGGGTGTTGCGCGGCTCCTGGGCCGTCGGGAAGCCCATGCCGATCTCGCCTTCGAGCTGGGCGAACACCATCAGTTGCTCGACGAGGATCTTCGCCGAATTGCGGATCGCTTCCTCCGGCGTGATCGCGCCGTTGGTGTTGATCTCCATCACCAGCTTGTCGAGGTCGGTGCGCTGCTCCACCCGGGCCGATTCGACCGTGTAGCTGACACGCGCCACCGGCGAGAACGACGCGTCGAGGACGATCCTGCCGATCGACTTGGTCGGCTCGTCGCCATAGCGGCGCATCGTTCCCGGCACGTAGCCGCGGCCCTTCTCCACTTTCACCTGCATGTCGAGCTTGCCGCCTTGCGACAGGTTGGCGATGACGTGCTCGGGGTTGATGATCTCGACGTCGTGCGGCGTCTGGATGTCGCCGGCCGTGACCGGGCCCTCGCCTTCCTTGCGCAGCACCAGCGTCACTTCGTCGCGGTTGTGCAGGCGAAAGACGACACCCTTCAAGTTCAGCATGATGTGGACGACATCCTCCTGGACACCGTCGATCGCCGAGTACTCGTG
>CAXTDH010000007.1:0-20824 GCA_964242405.1 uncultured Rhizobacter sp.
CACTGTGGACGGCAGTTTTTTCAGCAAGTGGCGCGCTGCGCCACCGTCAACGGCTTGAAGGCGATCTTGAAGGTGAAGCGCCGCAGCGCCGCTTCGTCGAGATCCTGAAACAGATTCGTCGTGCAGATGAAGACGCCGGCGAAGCGCTCCATGCCCGGCAGCATCTCGGTGACCTCGGTGACTTCGTAGTGACGTTCCGCGAGGCGCCGGCTGCGCAGGAAGCTGTCGGCTTCGTCGAGCAGCAGCACCGCGTCTTCGGCCGTGGCCTCGTCGAACATCGCCGCCAGGTTCTGCTCGGTCTCGCCGACGAACTTGCTGACCAGGTCGCTGGCCTGGCGAACCATCAGCGGCCGCTGCAGTTCGTGGGCGATGTGCTCTGCCAGCGCCGTCTTGCCGGTGCCCGGTGGGCCGTGGAAGCAGAGCGTGCCATACGTCTTGCGGCGCAGCGCCTCGATGATCTTCGGAACTTGGAAGCGTGATTCGGTGTTGACGAGGCCGAGGTCATAGCGGGTGACCACGTTCCGCCGCGCACCGCGCTCGCCGTCACCCGTCCGGCCGAGCGCCTTGTCGGCGTTGCCGAGCTGGCGTTCGATCAGTGCCTCGATCGCGGCGGGGCCGTCGGCCTCGATGTCGCCCGCGAGGCTCGCGAACTTGACCGCCGTGCGGATCTGCGCCGGCGTCAGGCCCTTGCGCCCGGCGAGCCGGGCTGCGAAGCCATCCCCCACCGGCATGCCGGCCAGGGCTCGGGCCACCAGCGCCTCGCGCGCACCGGGCGGCGGGCTCTTGAGCTCCAGGTGGTACTGGAAGCGGCGGCGGAATGCCGGGTCGATCTGCTCGATCCGGTTCGTCACCCAGATCACCGGCACCGGGTTCGTCTCGAGGATCTGGTTGACCCAGGCCTTGCCGCTGACGCTGCTGCTGGCGCCGCCGCCGTCGCCGGCGTCCATGCGGGCGATCAGTTGCGAAGCGTCGGTCGAAATCGGCGGGAACACATCCTCCACCTCGTCGAACAGCAGCGCGACCCGGCCGGAACCCTTCAGGAACACCTGGCTGATCTGCAACGAGCGGTAGCGGTCACGGCCGGAGAGCGAATTGCCGTCCCGGTCGGCGTATTCGACTTCGTACAGCTCCAGGCCCGCCGCCTGGGCCGCGACCTTCGCGAGTTCGGTCTTGCCGGTGCCGGGCGGCCCGTACAGCAACACGTTGACGCCCTGCTGCCGGCGGGCCGTGGCGTTCGCGAGCAGCGCTGTCATCATGTTCAGGTCGACGGCGACGAAGTCGAAATCCCCGGGCGCCAGTTCACTGCGCGCCGCCGGCCGGGTAAAGACGGCCATCAGGTCCGACGGCCCTTCGTACCGGCGCATCAACACCGGTGGCAGCTGCTCGCTGACCTTCATCAGGTCGGCCAGGTCGGTGATGTTGTGCTCGGAGATCAGGTTCTCGACCATGCCAATGCGCTCCAGCCGCGAACCGGCGCGCAGCGCCTCGGCGATCTCGGACGGGCTGACGCCGGCGACACCGGCGATGGCGGCATACGCTTCCTGCGCCGTCGACACCTTGAACTCGACGAGCAAGCCACGCAGGTCACGCTGGTAGCGGGCCAGCGTGCCGTAGAGCAGCAGCGCCCGTTCGGCCGGGTTGAGCTGCAGCAGCCCGGCGAGCGAATCGATGTTCGTCTCGACCAGCGTCGATTCCTTGTGGAGATGGCGGCCCAGCCAGTCGGCGGAGGCGGCGAGCACCGCCAGGATGTCCTTGGGCGCGTCCTTGATGTACTCGTCGAGGTAGAAGTAGATCGTCCCCTCTTCATAGGGCCCGCGCCAGCCGCCGTAGCGAGTGACGAAGGCGTCGTCGCTGAGCAGTTCGTGGCCGCGCCAGGCGTCGTTGCCCTTGCAGCGCCCGAGCAGGAAGCGGCGGAGCCGCGTCAGCACCGTGACGGGCCAGACGAGGTGCCGGCCGGTCAGCGCCAGCAGGCTGCTCCAGTCGCGCCGCAGGTTGAAGCGCGCGGCGTTGCCCATCGTCAGGCTCAGCACGAAGTGCGAGCACATCCGGTCGAGCACCGGCGCCTGCAGCAGGCCGGGTGAAAGCAGCACCTTGGCGGCGCCGGCGTTCCTGACCATCGCGTCTGCCGATCTCAGCGCTCGGTGCCCGATGGTCAGCTCAGTGCCGTGCGATCAGTGCAGGATCACCGGCTGCTGCATCAGGGAAGAGAACCGGTCGATGTACTCGTCGATTTCCTCTTCCGACGGCCGGGTCTCGATCAGCGCTTCGACGCCCTCCTTGAAGCTCTGCGCCATGGCGCCTTCGAGGAAGATTTCCTTGCGCAGGAACTTGTCGACGATCTCGTAGCCCCCGCGGGTCAGTTGCGAAGGCGATTCATCACCGGCGGCCTGACGAACCGAATCGGGTGCCACGTCGAATTGCACCACCGCGAAACTGTCCGAGTTGTAAAGCATCTGCATGTCTGTCTCTCCTGTTCGGGCAGTTGAGTCCTTGTAGCCCAAGTTTCAAGCCAGCGTAGGGGCGCCGCGGCCGGACACCCGCGAATCGGGTGTCGCCTGTCACGGTGGGGGCGCCGCGTCCTGCAGGGTGAGCTCGAAACCGTCGTCGCTGGCGCCGGATTTCCAGGCAGCCCGAAACGGCAGGTAGCCGTTGCGCGGATCGAGCCAGACCTCGGCGGCGGTCTCATAGAGGCCGTGCGGCTGCCGTCGATAGACGAGCTGACCGGTCGCGCCGCCGCTTTCCGGCGCCTGGCAGACGAACGCCCAGACAGCCGCGTCGCCGTGCGCACCGACGACGTTCATCAGCAAGCGGGCGCCACTGACGCGCAGCGTCGGTTCCGCGGCGACGATCGCGGCGATCTGCAGCAGCCAACTCAGCCGGTCCTGCGTCCCCGGGCGAATCGGGAAACTCGTCGCCGGCCCGGAAAACGTGATCCGGCCGACCTCGCGCTGAAAGTTGGCGGCCGAGGCGGGGCGCCGGAGCCGCTTGTCGGTGAACCGCAGCGGCGCGAGGCCGGCCGCGTCGAAACCGCCGCGGCTCGACTGTGCCAGCAGCGGGCGGCCGCCGGACTCGATGGCGAGGTCGAGCTGGTAGCCATCGGCGGCCAGGCGCCAGCGCAGATCGGCCCGGCCGCTGGTCGGGCCGTGGCGGACCTGGTAGACAAGAGAGGCGGTGGACGGGAAGACGGTCCGATAGTCGGGAATGGCCTCGATGTCGTCAGCGGTGGCGACGGTGGCAGCGGTGGCGACGGCGACGGCAGCGGCAGCGCTGGGGTCGGGGCGCAGTGGCGGTTCGACGGTCATCTGCGCGGCAGCTGCGGATGCCACTCCAGCCGGTTCGGCCGACTCCGACGGCGCTGCCGCCGGTTCGACCGGTGACAGATGAAGCTGCGCCTGTGCGATCGGATGCGGTCGGCTCGACATCGAGCGCACCCGGGCCGACACATCAGGCGGCGCGGGTCGGGGCCGCGGCTGCGCTTGCGGCTGCGGCTGGGGGTGTGGCTGCGCTTGCGAGACGATGCCGGCGATCGGCGGCGCGGCGGCCACGACGGTCGTCACCTCCGCCACCAGCGGAAGCGCCCTGACGGTGAACGGCTCGACGGCACCCGGGGTGACCGCCTCTTGCCTCCAGCTCCAGTGCAGGCCACCGAGAATCAGCGCGTGGGCCAGCACCGCGAGCACACAGCCGATCGCCAACGGCCGCCCACGGCTGATCGTCGGCAGCCGCGCCGGCAGGCGTCTTTCCGGCAGCCGCGCCGGCAGGCTGCTTTCCAGCAGCTGCGCAGGCGGGCGGCCTTGCGGCAGCCGCGTCGGCGGCGTTGAGGGTGGCGGTGTTCGAATCACTTCTTCAGATCCGTAGTTCCCTGTGGCTGCCACGGCAGGCCGGCGAGATGCAAAATGAGTCTTGGACGGCAGTCGACCGTCTTTCTTCATAAGAGCACTGGAGACCCATCATGACCGACCCGACCGGCTTCTCACCCCTGGTTCCTGGTTTCGAATTCATGCAAAACTTGGTGAAATCCGCTGGCGCGGCGTTGCCGGGCATCGGCCAGTGGGTCGCGCCGACCCTCGATCCGGAGGAAATCGCCAAGCGCATCCAGGAGTTGCGCACCGTTCAGTTCTGGCTCGAACAGAACGCCCGCATGCTCGGCGCGACCATCCAGGCGATGGAAGTGCAACGCATGACGCTGTCGACGCTGAAGACGATGAATGTGCAGATGGGCGACCTGCAGGAGTCGATGAAGATCAAGATGCCGGACATGTCGGCATCGGCCTTTGGCAGCAATCCGGCCAAGCCGGGGTCGAGCGGCGCCGGCGCGGCGCCTGCTTCGGCGTCGTCAGCGGCCGGCAACGGCGCAGGGGCGAGCGCAGGCACCGAGGCGCCGGCCGCCGCGGGCGTCGTCGACCCGATGCAATGGTGGGGCGCGCTCACCCGTCAGTTCACCGAACTCGCCAACACCGCCATGAAGGACGGCAGCGGCGAAGCCGCGCGGGCGTTCGGTGCGGTCGGCGGTGCTGCGGCGTCGCAGAGCCCGTCCATGTCCGGCGCCGCTGCCGCACCGGCGTCTGCGGACGCGGCGCCCGGCTCCCGGCCGGGCAAAGCGGCGCCCGGCAAAAAGCCGGCCAACGAGCGGTGAGACTTTCGCGACTGCGCCGATGAAGCGATTCCTCCACGGTCACGCGACGCATCCCGACCCGCATCTGGCGCTCGCCCTGGCGGCGGCCCAGATCGAGGCGCAGCGGCGGTTGCCGGGTTCGGCCAGCGCCCCGACCCTCGGCTGGATGTACCTGACCGAGCCGTACACGCCGCGGCTGGACGCGCTGCTGGCGGAGTTGCGTCAGCGTTGGTCGGGCGTGCACTGGGTCGGCGCGACCGGCATCGGCATAGCCGCCAGCGGCGTCGAGTACATGGATGAACCGGCGTTGGCGCTGCTGCTCGCGGAAGTGCCGCGCGAGCAGTTCCGTGTCTTTTCCGGTGCCCAACCGCTCGGCGACTTCTCCGCCCATGCCGCCAACGTCCACGCCGATCCGTCGACCGGCGACTTGGCGGACCTCATCCACGACATGAGCCAGCGCACCGCCAGCGGCTATTTGTTCGGCGGCCTGGCGTCGGCGCGGTCCCGAGCCGTCCACATCGCCGACGGCGCCTGGACGGGCGGCCTCTCCGGCGTCGCGTTCGGGCCGGGCGTGCGGCTGGTCTCTCGGGTGACGCAGGGCTGTACGCCGGTCGGCGCGCAGCGCGAGGTGACCGCCGCCGAGCGCAACGTCGTCACCCGGTTGGATGACGAGCCGGCGCTCGACTGCCTGCTGCGTGACCTGAAGCTCGAAGGCCGCGAGCCCCGCCAGGCACTGCCGACGCTCCGCCAGGTGCTGGTCGGGCTGAGCGACGGCACGGGCGATGTCTCGGGCTATGTCTCGGGCGACGGCACGGGTGACGGCTTCGGTGACCGCACGAGCGACGCCATCGATGAGAGCCGTGGCGACGGCAAAGGCCGCACCGCGACGCGGCGGCCGGCCGACGCGTCGTCCGCCTCGGCGGGCAGCTTCGACAGCGGCATCGCGGCCATCAGCCGGCGTGGCGCCTTCGGCACCGAGGTAAGGGTGCGCCACCTGATCGGGCTCGACCCGGGGCGCCGCGGCATCGCCATCGCCGACCATGCGGCGCCGGGCATGCGCCTGGCGTTCTGCATCCGCAACGCCGAGGCGGCGCGGCGCGACCTGGTCCGGATCTGTGCGGAGGTGCGGGAGGAAGTCGAGCCCGACGCCCTGACCCTGCCGGCCGCGTTGGCGCGCAAGGGCACCGGGTCGCCGACGGATCCGGACACGCGAGGCCCGGGCGACGGCATCGCCGGGGCCATCTACGTCAGCTGTTCGGGGCGCGGCGGCGCTCATTTCGGCGGGCCCTCGGCCGAACTCGCCATCATTCGCCATGCGCTCGGCGACGTGCCGCTCGTCGGCTTCTTCGCTGCCGGTGAAATCGCGCGGGCCAACCTCTATGGCTACACCGGCGTGCTGACGGTGTTTCCGACATGAACGTGTATGAAGTCCCTGCACGGTGAACGCGTCCTCCTGCGGCCGTGGATCGACGCCGATCTGCCCGCCTTCGCGGCCCTCAACGCCGATCCGCTCGTGATGCGCCACTTCGCCAGAGCCCTGAGTCAGGACGACAGCGACGCCCTGGCCACGCGCATCCGGCAGCGGATTGACACCCTGGGCCACGGCTTGTGGGCGCTGCAGGTGCCGGGCATCCCGTTCGCGGGCTTCGTCGGGCTCGCACCGGCGACGGCCTTCGCGCCGGCCTGGGGCGAACTCGACACCTTGCCCGAACTCCCGCCCGAGCCGATGGAGATCGGCTGGCGCCTGGCCGCCGCAGCCTGGGGCAAGGGCTACGCGACCGAAGCCGCGCATCTGGTGCTGCGGCATGCGCACGACGTGCTCGGGTGGCGCTACGTCGTTTCCATCACCGCCGTGGCGAACACGGCGTCGGAGGCGGTGATGCGGCGTATCGGCATGAAGCGGGTGGGCGAATTCGACCACCCGTCATTGCCCGAAGGCCACCGCCTGCGCCGCCACCTTCTCTACTTGCACGACGGCGCCGTCACCCCTCAACCGCTTGTTGAAGAGGCTTGCTCATCATGAACGCACCGTTGCCCCTTGCCACTCTCGAGTCGACCACCGCGCACCGCGCCGATCGTCAGCGGGCGGTGGTCGCCGCACTCTCCCGGGTGCTGCCAGCGCATGCCCTTCTTTGGCACGCCGAAGACACCACCCCTTATGAATGCGACGGCCTGACGGCGTATCGCCAGCAGCCGCTGGTCGTGGCCTTGCCGGAGACCGAAGCCCAGGTCGCGGCGGTGCTGCGCGAATGCCACCGGCTGGAGGTGCCGGTCGTCGCCCGCGGCGCCGGCACCGGCCTTTCGGGCGGGGCGATGCCGCACCCGCTCGGCGTGACGCTGAGCCTGGCCAAGTTCAATCGCATCCTCGCGGTCGACCCGCTCGCCCGCACCGCGACCGTGCAATGCGGCGTGCGCAACCTGGCGATCAGCGAAGCCGCGGCACCGCACGGCCTCTATTACGCGCCCGACCCGAGCAGCCAGATCGCCTGCACGATCGGCGGCAACGTCGCGGAGAATTCCGGCGGCGTCCACTGCCTGAAATACGGCCTGACCTTGCACAACGTGATGCAGGTGCGCGGCCTGACCGTCGCCGGGGAGCCGATCGAGTTCGGCTCCAACGCGCTCGATTGCGCCGGGCTCGACCTGATGACGGTGCTCGTCGGCAGCGAGGGCATGCTCGCCGTGACGCTCGAGGTCACCGTCAAGCTGGTGCCCAAGCCGAAACTCGCCCGCTGCATCATGGCGAGCTTCGACGACATCCGCAAAGCCGGCGACGCGGTCGCCAACGTGATCGCCGCCGGCATCATCCCGGCCGGCCTGGAGATGATGGACCGGCCGATGACGGCGGCCGTCGAAGACTACGTCCACGCGGGCTACGACCTCGCGGCCGCGGCCATCCTGCTCTGCGAGAGCGACGGCACTGAGGAGGAAGTGACCGAGGAGATCGCCCGGATGGAAGCGGTGCTGCGCGAGAGCGGCGCCACCGGGCTCGAGGTGAGCGAGAGCGAAGCTCAGCGGCTCAAGTTCTGGAGCGGCCGCAAGAACGCCTTTCCGGCGACCGGCCGGCTGAGCCCGGACTACATGTGCATGGATTCGACCATTCCGCGCAAGCGCCTGGCCGACATCCTGCTCGCCATCGAGGCCATGCAGCAGAAGTACGGGCTGCGCTGCGCCAACGTCTTTCACGCCGGCGACGGCAACCTGCACCCGCTGATTATGTTCGACGCCAACGATGCTGACCAGCTGCACCGCTGCGAGCTGTTCGGCGCCGACATCCTCGAAACCAGCGTCGAAATGGGCGGCACCGTCTCGGGCGAGCACGGCGTCGGCATCGAGAAACTGTCGGCGATGTGCGTGCAGTTCGCGCCCGCCGAACGCGAGCAGATGCTGGCGCTGAAACGGGCCTTCGACCCGGGCGAGTCGCTCAACCCGGGCAAGGTGATCCCGTCGCTCGCCCGTTGCGCCGAGTACGGGAAGATGCACGTTCGGCGAGGGCTCTTGCCGTTCGCCGACCTGCCACGCTTCTGAAGCGGCACCATGGCAAGAATGGTGCTCGAAATTTCGCCGGTGAACCCGATGGTTGCAACGGCCAGGGCTCGCCGAACTGATACGACGCATACGACCCGTGCGACTCACTCATTTAATACGACTCACGCATCCGACACGACTCGAACGACTGTGATGGCGCCTATGAACCGCGCGACGATGACGGTGGCTGCCTGATGGCGATCGAGCCGACCGATCTGGCACTGGCCGCGCTCGTCGAGCAGGTGCGCGAGGCGGCTGCCCGCCGGGCACCGCTCACGATTCGCGGCGGTGGCACGAAGGATTTCTACGGCGAGCCGTCGGCGCGCGGCACGTTGCTCGACACCCGGTCGCTCACCGGCATTTCCAGCTACGAGCCGACCGAGCTGGTGGTGACCGCCCGGTGCGGCACGCCGCTCGTCGAACTCGAGCGGCTGCTCGCGACCAAGGGGCAGTGCCTGCCGTTCGAACCGCCCCACTTCGGCGAGGCCGGCACGCCGGTGGCGCAGCGCGGCGCCACGGTTGGCGGCATGGTGAGCGCCGGCCTCGCCGGGCCCGCTCGGGCCGCGGTAGGCTCGGTGCGCGACTACCTGCTGGGCGCGACGATGCTCAACGGCCGTGCCGAGGTGCTGAGCTTCGGCGGCCAGGTGATGAAGAACGTCGCTGGCTACGACGTCTCGCGGCTCCTGGCCGGCTCGCTCGGCATCCTCGGCGTGATCCTGGAGGTGTCGCTGAAGGTGCTGCCGGTCGCCCCCGCGACGCTGACGCTGCGCTTCGAGATGACTGAAGCAGACGCCCTGACGCAGCTCGCCCGCTGGAGCGGCCAGCCGCTGCCGCTCAACGCCAGCGCCTGGTGGGACGGCAATCTGATCCTGCGCCTGAGCGGTGCCGACGCCGCCGTTCGCGCAGCCCGTGTGATCCTGGGCGGCGAGGCCGTCGACGCCGGTTCCGCCGCGATGTTCTGGGACGGCATCCGCCACCAGGACGACGAGTTCTTCGCCAAGGCGCGCCGGGCCGTGGCCGCCGGTGCGACGCTCTGGCGCCTGTCGGTGCCGCAGACGGCGCCGCCGCTCGGGCTCTCCGGCGAGCAGATGATCGAATGGGCGGGCGGCCAGCGCTGGCTCTGCACCGCCCTGCCCGCCGCCACAGTGCGCGAGGCGACGGCAGCCGCGGGCGGCCATTCGACCATCTTTCTCAGCGGCCCGACGGTGGCATCCGGCGGCGCGTCCGGCGGCGTGTTCGCGCCTTTGATGCCGCCGCTCGACCGCATCCACCGCGAACTGAAACGGGCGTTCGACCCGGAAGGCATCTTCAATCCGGGGCGCCTGTATCCCGATCTGTAGCTGCGAAGCTCATCACCCCGACCGATGCAAACCCAACTCGCTCCTGAATTCAAGGGCACGCCCGACGGCGACGCCGCCGAGGCGATCCTGCGCAAGTGCGTGCACTGCGGCTTCTGCACCGCCACCTGCCCGACCTACCAGCTGCTCGGCGACGAGCTCGACGGCCCGCGCGGCCGCATCTACCTGATGAAGCAGGTGCTCGAGGGCAAGGAACCGACGCGAAGCACCCAGCTGCATCTCGACCGCTGCCTCACCTGCCTGAACTGTGAAAGCACCTGCCCTTCCGGCGTCGAGTACGGGCACCTCGTTGAAATCGTCCGCCCGATCGTCGATGCCAAGGTCGAGCGGACGGCGGCCGACAAGGCCAAGCGCTGGCTGCTCAAGGAGGGCATGACCTCGTCGCTGTTCGCCCCGGCGATGAAGCTCGGCCAGGCGTTCCGGCCACTGGTGCCCTCCGGTTTGCAGAACAAGCTGCCGGCCAAGCCCGACGCGCAGGCCCATCGCTGGCCGAAGCGCAGCCACGATCGCAAGATGCTGATGCTGACCGGCTGCGTGCAACCTGCCATGATGCCCAACATCAACGCCGCCACCGCCCGCGTGCTCGACGCCGCCGGCATCGAGACGCGGGTCGCCGCCAACGCCGGCTGCTGCGGCGCGATCCGCACCCACCTGAACGACCGCACCGGTGGCCTCGCCGACATGCGCCGCAACATCGACGCCTGGTGGCCGCAGATCGAGGATGGCAGCGTCGAGGCGATCGTCATGAACGCCTCGGGCTGCGGTGCGATGGTCAAGGACTACGGCCATGCGCTGCGCGACGACCCGGCCTACGCGGCCAAGGCCGCGAGAGTCGCCGAGTTGACGCGCGACCTGAGCGAACTGCTGCCGGCGCTCGTGCCGCTGCTGGCGCCGAAACTGCGTGTGCCGGCCGAGCAGACGGCGCTCGCGTTCCACCCGCCCTGCACCTTGCAGCACGGCCAGCAACTGCGCGGCGGTGTCGAGACGGGCCTGAACGCGCTCGGCTTCAAGGTCAGACAAGCCACCAACGAGAGCCACCTCTGCTGCGGCTCGGCCGGCACCTATTCGGTCTTGCAGCCGGAAATCGCCTACCAGCTCCGCGACCGCAAGCTCGCGAACCTCGCGCCGCTCGAGCCGCAGGTGATCGTCTCGGCCAACATCGGCTGCATCCAGCACCTGCAGAGCGGCACGACGACGCCGGTGCGGCATTGGGTCGAGGTGCTGGACGCGGCGCTGACAGCGACTGCCTGAACCGCTTCCATCGCGCTGGTCGATGTCCGCCCTGACGCTGTTCCGCCCGGTTGCGCTGTGGGTGTTGGCCTTCGCCACGGTTCAAAGCGCGTATGCCCTCCCGCCGGCGGTCGGCACCGCCGCCCCGGCCACCACCGCCGCTCCGGTCGCAGCCGCTGCTGCCACGTCCGGCTACAGCCAACCGCCTGCCCCGTTGCTCGACGTGTTGCGCGCGCCTTCGCCGCCGACCCCGTCGGTCAGCCCGTCGCGCCAGTCGATGCTGCTGGTGTCGTGGGCGGATTACCCGTCGATCGCCCGCGTGTCGACGCCCTTCCTGAAGCTGGCCGGCACCCGCATCGAGACCCGCAACCACAGCAAGCACGACACGCCGGGGGGTTACGGCATCGCCGCCTGCGCGCGCAGCCTCCAGCTGGTCCGGCTGCCGGATGGCGCCAGCTCGCCGGTGGCCCTGCCCGCCGGTGGCTGCCCCGGCGCGCCGCAGTGGTCGGCCGACGGCCGCCACTTCGCCTTCGCCGACGTTCGACGCGAGACGGTCGAGTTGTGGATCGGCGACGGCAAGACCGGTGGCCTGCGCCAGGTGCCCGGTGTCTGGCTGAACCAGGCGCTCGGTGCCGAGCTGCGGTGGATGCCCGACCAGAGGACCCTGCTGGTCAAGACCGTGCCGCTCCGGCAGGGCCCCGCGCCCGCCGAGCCCGTGGTGCCGCCCGGCCCGAGCATCCAGGAGACCGGCAGCGGTTCCGGCCAGAGCAGCACCTACGAAGCCCGCGACACCCTGCGCAATCCGCACGACGAAGACCTGTTCGACCACTACGCCCGTTCGCAGCTTGCGTTGGTGGATGCGGGCAGCCTGGCCGTCACGCCGGTGGGCGAGGCCGCGCTGTACGACGAGGTCGAGCCGGCGCCGGATGGCCGGCATCTTCTGGTGACGCGTCTGCACAGGCCCTACTCCTACGTCACCACCTACGAGCGCTTTCCCCGCGCGATCGAAATCTGGGATCTGGGCGGCCGTCGCAACAACTCGGCTTCGGCCCGCCCGGCCGCCACCCTGCTCGCCGACATCCCGCTCGCCGACCGCGTGCCGATTGCCGGCGTGCGCACCGGCCCGCGCGAGCACGCCTGGCGCCTCACCGAACCCGCCACCCTGGTGTGGGCCGAGGCCCTGGACGGCGGTGACTGGAACCGACAGGTGCCCCAGCGCGACAAGCTCCTGCTGCAGAAGGCGCCGTTTGACATCCCGCCCGTCGAGTTCGCCCGCACCGAGCAGCGCTTCGCCGGCTTGCTCTGGGGCGAACGCGCCGACACCGCCCTGCTGGAGGAATACGACGAGAACCGCCACTGGCGCAAGAGCTTCATTGTCAACCCGGACGATTCGAAGGCCCCGCCGCGTCTGCTCTGGGATCTCTCGTCCGACGAGAAGTACGGCAACCCCGGCCGCCCGGTCTTCCGCCAGCGCGCCGACGGCGGCTTGTTGATGCGCCAGGACGGTGACGCGATCTACCTGCAGGGCGCCGGTGCCTCGCCCGACGGCGATCGCCCGTTCCTGGACAAGCTGGACCTGAAGACCCTGCACGCCCAGCGTCTCTTCCGCAGCGACAGCGCGGCCTACGAGCGTTTCGTCGCGTTCACGGGCGCCGATGACAGCCGCTTCCTGACTTGGCACCAGTCGGTGACGGACGCCCCGAATGCCTGGCTGCGCAGCCGGGGCGCCACTCCGATCGAGGCTCCCGCCGCCGGCGAGGCCGAGTTCAAGTCCGACCGTGTGGCGGTCACGCACCTGGCGGACCCGACCCCCGCCGTGCGCGGCATCCAGAAGCGCCTCGTCAAGTACAAGCGGGCCGACGGTCTCGACCTGTCGTTCACGCTCTACACGCCGCCGGGGTACCAGGACGGCACGCGCCTGCCGACGATCCTGTACGCCTACCCGCTCGACTTCGCCGATGCCGGCAAGGCGGCTCAGGTCACCGGCTCGCAGGCCACCTTCACCCGGTTGCGCCAGTACCAGTTGATGCTGATGGCCGGCTACGCCGTCATCGACCGGGCCAGCTTCCCCGTTGTCGGCGACCCGAAGCGCGCCTACGACACCTACCTGGAGCAGCTGGTGGCCGACGCGAAGGCCGCCGTCGACGAGGCGGTGCGCCTGGGCGTGACCGACCCCGACCGCGTCGGTGTGACGGGCCACAGCCATGGTGCGCTGATGACCGTCAACCTCATCGCCCACTCGCAGCTCTTCCGTGCCGGCGTGGCCACCAGCGGCTCCTACAACAAGACGCTGACGCCCTTCGGCTTTCAGAGCGAACGCCGCTCGGTGTGGGAGGCGCCCGAGGTCTACACCCAGGCCTCGCCGTTCTTCTCCGCCGACAAGATCAAGACCCCGCTGCTGATCGTGCACGGCGCCGACGACGCCAACCCCGGCACCACGCCTCTGCAGGCGACCAAGTTGTTCGAGGCCGTGCGCGGCAACGGCGGCAACACACGGCTGGTCATGCTGCCGTTCGAGCCGCATTGGTACTCGGCGTTGGAGTCGAATGAGCAGCTGGTTTATGAGATGGTCAACTGGTTCGACCGGTATGTGAAGAACGCGCCGCTGAGGGGGGCGAGGCCGGGGGCGGTCAGCAACTGAGAAAGGCAAATAAAGCTGGCGCAGCGCCCCGCGTGACGGCTCGGGCTGCACGATTCGAAGGCGGTGAGGGAGACCTTCATGGCCAGCTTCGATTCGGCTTCGAGCACAGCAACTTCGCGGATCACTCCGGGCGTGCGTCGGTTCGGCGAACGCCTCGAGCAAATTCGACGACGACTATATTGCCTGCCATGGAACGCAATTTCACGGTCAGCTGTCGGCCATGAGCGGCCGGCTGCCACGGGGTGACCGTGCTCGCCGCGTCCAGTTGCCGAACTCGACGGCAAAGTGCTCGAGATGCCCGCGGACGAGGTGCTCGGGCGCTGCCGTCGGCAAGATGATCGTCAGCCGGATGTGAGTGCCATCAGGTGCATCCTTCATCTCGTGCATCGCCGATCCGATCAGCACGCCGTCGATGTTGCGGATGAGTGCGCCCAGCCGCTCCGGATAGCTGTCGTCCCAACCGATGGGGAAACTCGACGGATCGGCAGTGAACTCGAGGTGAATGAACCACGGCAGATTGTCCTCGCCGACGTTTTCGATGACCTCGGCGCGCAGGCCCATCGGTACGTTCATGAAGTGGTCAGGATGGCCGGCGCGCAACTCGACCTGGCGGTCTTCTTTCATCATCGCCATGAAGTAGCCATGGAAGGCCTTTGCCGACGGACCCGGGACGACCAATTCGAGCGAGCCCACCTGCCACTGACCGTCGGATGCTTTCGCCCATGCCGCCGTCTGATCGGCGCTTAGCCGAACTTCGTCGGCAAGCAACTCGCGCATGCGGTCGTTGCCGATTTTGGCCTTCAAGAACGCCAGTGCTCCCTTGGCACGAGCCAACTCCAGCTTGGCGATGTCGGCGACCTCGAGTCGGTCGCTGCCAATGAGGGCATAGGTCGTGTCGGCGCCCGGTTGCGCCTCGTCAGGTTGCCAGAAGGCGGCGGTGCTCGATACGGTATTCATCATTCGCCTCCCGTCTACTCTTCACCGACACAGATGCCTTCGATGGCAACGCGGCGAAAGAGGTGGGGGTGCGCGGTGGCGCTGTCGGGATAGCCCGCACGCAGCGGCTTGAACTCCGGTTGCACGTTCGTTTGGGCGAAGGCAGCAGTGTTCTCGAAGACGGCATAGTTGAACCACATGTGGCTGTCGCCAATGCCCCGGTGCAGCTGCGCGGAGATGTAGCCGGGTTGACGCTTGAAAAACTCTGCGTCTTCACGCCAGGCCTTTTTGAACGCCTCGGCGTCTTCAGGGGCGACGCTGAAGACGTTCAGCAAGATCGTTGTCTTGTCCGACTTGACCTCGTACTGCTGTTGAAGGGAGCAGTTCGGATCCAGTTCGACGTGCTTGAGCATGTGTCTCTCCACTTGTGCGCAGATGCGCGGGAGAATAACCATAGCATACTATCCAAATCCTGCAAGCCCCTCGGGCAGGACGTTGACCCGCCGGCTTGAAGACTCGACCTGCTTCGGGAAGGCGTTGGTTGCTCATAAACTCCCGCGTCGTCAGTCGACCTGTATCAGGTCGGTGTCGGATATGGATAGCATGCTATCCTCACCCTACCGTAGGAGCGCGTCGTCAGTCAAGCATCGAAGCCCGAACCGGGCGAATTCACCGCCAGCTCAGCTGGCTTCCTGGTCAACCAGCTCGCGCGGCTGATGACTCAAGTACTTGCGCAGAACATCCGGCCGCACGGCATCGCGCCGGCGCAATTCACCGTTCTCCTGCTGCTGTGGAAGCGCGATGGGCAGAGCCAAAGCGAGCTCCTGACGGAGGTCAAGGTGGAGCAGGCGACCATTGCGCTGACGCTCGACCGCATGGAGCGAGACGGATTCATCGTGAAAACGCCCAACCCGCTGGACAACCGGTCCCGTCTCATCTGTCTCACTGCGAAGGGTCGAGCGCTGGAAGGCCCGGTGTTGGCCATCGGCCGAGAAATCAATGAACGAACGTTGGCGCACCTCTCGCCAGCAGCACAAAAGCAGTTCGTCAAGCAGTTGCAAGGCGCGATAGCGAACTGTCGCGCAGCGCTCCAGCAAAAAACGGCGGACTGACGCCGTTAGTCCCTGGTCGTTGCGCTGTCGTCAGGCAGCAGAGGGAGGTCGCCCGAACGCTGCAACGACACGGTCGATGAACGTGCGCAGCTTGAGCGGTTGCGTGCGTTGCGAGGCGAATAGCAGGTACATCGGCCGCGACGGAGCCATGTAATCTGCGAGCACAGGTACCAGCTGGCCAGCCGCCAGCGAACCCCGAAGGACGACCTCCGGTTGGAGAACGATTCCGTGCCCTGCAATGGCGGCATCGAGCAACACGCGCCCGTCGTTGACGAGAAAGCGGCTTCGGACTCGAACCACGTGCACTTGGCCCTCCTTGGTGAAGCGCCAGTCGGCATAAGCCCGTCCTGACCAGTTCACGAAGCCAAGACAGTAGTGGGCGTAGAGATCCTCGGGTGTCGAAGGGATGCCGTGTGCCGACAGATAGCCAGGCGATGCACAGGCGACCTGATCGTGGCGCACGAGCTCGCGGGACGCCAGGTTCGAGTCGTTTATCGGCCCGAGGCGAACGACCGCGTCGTAGCCCTCATCGACGACGTCGACATAGCGGTCCGTCAAAAGCAGTTCAACTTCGATGCCGGGGAATTCCTGCAGAAAGCGTGTCACGAGCGGCGCCAGGCTGCAGGCGCCGAAGGTCACCGGCGCACTGACGCGAAGCTGGCCGCGCGGCGTGGTGCTGAGTTCATGGACCAAGGTGTCGGCGCCCTCGACCTCCGCCAGGATGGTTCGGCAACGGTCGTAGAAAAGTTGTCCCACCTCGGTCAGGCTCTGTCGCCTGGTCGTGCGATGCAACAAGGGCGCACCCAGGCGCTTCTCCAGCGCAAGGACGTGCTTGCCGACCATCTGCGAGGACAACCCCAGGTTCACCGCAGCCGCGGTGAATGAGCCCGCATCCACGGCTTTCACAAACACAGCCATGCTGGTCAATCGATCCATTGCCAACTCGCGGTTTCAGGTGCCGCGACAAAGCGGTGATTGTATTCATCCCAGCGTGCAGTTATCTTGCCTCAACTGCTCTTCGCAGCCTGAGGAACTTCAATGACGACGACTCTTCGCGTGGGTGTGATCGGGGCCAGCGTCCATGGCGGCTGGGCGCGCGATTCGCATATCCCCGCAATCCGGGCAGTGCCGGAGCTTGAGCTGGTGGCGGTGGCGACCAACAGTCAGCAGACGGCCGACGACGCGGCTGCCGCTTTCGGAGTGGCGAAGGCGTATGTCGGCGGGCGTGCGCTCATCGACCGTGCCGAGATCGATGTCGTCGCCGTGACTACTCGCGTCCCCGACCACTTCGAGCTGGTCATGGCGGCGATCGCCGCTGGCAAACACGTGGTCTGCGAGTGGCCGCTCGGCCGCAGCCGCGCGGAGGCCGAGGAGATGGCTGCAGCGGCACGTCAAGCCGGCGTGCACACGGCTATCGGCCTGCAGCTGCGTGCCGCCCCGGCCGTCCTGCGCGCTCGTCAGTTGCTCCTCGCGGGGGAGATTGGTCGGCTGCTGAGCGTGACAGTCTCATCCTCGACGGCTGGGTTCGGACCGAAAGTGGCGGCGCCGTTTCTCTATCTGGAAGACCCGTCGAACTTTGCCAACCTGGTCAGCATCCAGAGCGCACACACGATCGACCTGGCGATCGCGCTTGTCGGTGGGCTGGAAAGTGCCAGTGCGTTGGCCACGACGCAGTACCCGATTATCTTCGCCGGAGACTCCGGCGAGCCGCGTGCGCGGACCACCTTCGATCATCTGTTGGTGCACGGGCGACTAAGCGCAGGCGGGGCGGCGCTTGCGATGGAAGTAGCCGGAGGACGACCGCCCGAGACGCCTTTCTGGCTGGAAATGACGGGCGAGCACGGGGTGTTGCGGCTCGATGGAGGGGCACCGCGAGGGGTCCAGTCCGGCACGCTTGCTCTGTCGTTGAACGGCCAAGAGCAGCTCCTGCCGGCCAGTGCGCTCTCAGCGCTGCCGGCCTCGGCCGTCAATGTCGCGTATGCCTACAGCAGTCTGCGAAACGACATCGCGAGCGGGCGGTTCACATGCGCCGGCTTCGACCATGCCGCAGCGTTGACCCGGCTCGTCGAGGATCTTCTCGAGTCCTCTCGCAGCGGCAAACGCGCATTGGCCGCCCATTGGCCTTCTGATTGACCGTGTCGGACCTGGAAAGAAACAACTTGAACAGATCTCTATCTCGCCTTGCCCGACTCGCATTCGTCATCGCGCTCGGGCTGCCTGCCCTCGCGCCCGCTCAGCCGCGCACGGAGCTGCGGCTCTACACGCTGGACTGCGGCCGGATCGACTTCACGGACATGAATGTCTTTTCCGATACCGGAGAGCATGACGGCGAGCAGGGCACCATGCCGGTCTCTTGCTTTTTGATCCGCCACGGCGACGAGTGGCTGCTTTGGGATGCAGGCCTGGGCGACGAAATCGCTGAAAGCCCGGCCGGGCAGATGGTCGTGGGCCTGCACTTTCGGGTGCCCCGTACCCTGAGTTCGCAGTTGCTGGAACTGGGCCTTGAACCAGACGACATCCGTTACGTCGGGCTATCGCATCTGCACGCCGACCACAGCGGCAATGCCCGACTGTTTCCCAACTCGACCTTCTTGATTTCACCCGTCGAGTTGTCCTGGGCAAGAGGTTTTCCGACGCCCGACGGGGTGCGGCCGGATGCGGTTGCAGCGGTCATGGGCAGCAGAACAATACCGGTACCGGGCGATCATGACGTGTTCGGGGACGGCACGGTGCGGCTCATCGGGACTCCCGGCCACACGCCGGGGCATCACAGCCTGTTGGTTCGACTTCCGAAGGCAGGTACGGTCATTCTCTCTGGCGACGTCGCTCATTTCCAGCTCAATTACGACCATGACCTTGTCCCCCTCGGCAATGTCAGTCGTGCTGAGACGATCGCTTCGATCAAGCGGATCAAGGGTCTCGCCGCTCACTACCATGCTCGCGTCGTCATCCAGCACGCTGGCGGCGTGTTCGGCGCCATGCCAAGACCGCCGGCGTTCTTGCAGTAGGGATATTGGCGCGAGTGTCGCAGCGCGTAGTCGCGACGCGCTGAATTAATTTTCACGACTGCTTTGTAGGCAATACGGTGATTCACCAGCAGTGGCATCGCTGCCGACAAGTGTCGTTTCGTGCAATAAGACGACGCTCGCTCTGACGGCGATTCGGCACTCCTGCGACCCTTCGCGAGGCGTCGGTGCATCACGACGTGCGTCTCGGATCGAACCTCTCGACTCACCGTCGATCCGGCATCTGCGGCCCGGAATCGCGGGTACGTCGATGTCGAGAGGCCGCGAGGGCCCGCCGCGCAACCGCCCCAATCAGCCGACCAGCAGCCCGACGTAGTTCTCCGCCAGCGCGGTCGACGCCGCCTTCGAGCCGACCAAATAGTGCAGCTCGGCATGCTGCATCCGCTGGCCGAATTCACCGGTGTCGGGGAACTGGTGCATCAGCGAGGTGAACCACCACGAGAAGCGCTCGGCCTTCCAGATGCGGCGCAGGCAGCGGTCGGAGTAGGCGTCGATGCCGGCGTCGCTTTTCTCCTGGTAGTGCTCGATCAACCCGCGCGCCAGATAGCCGACATCCGACGCCGCCAGGTTCAGGCCCTTGGCACCCGTCGGCGGGACGATGTGGGCGGCGTCGCCGGCGAGAAAGAGGCGGCCGAAGCGCATTGGCTCGGCGACGAAACTGCGCAGCGGCGCGATGCTTTTCTCGATCGACGGCCCGGTCTGAACCTGGGCCGCGACCTCCTCGGGCAGGCGCCGGCGCAGCTCGTCCCAGAAGGCGTCGTCGGACCAGTTGGCGGCCTTGTCGTCGAGGCTCGTCTGCAGGTAGTAGCGGCTGCGCGTGGTGCTGCGCTGGCTGCAGAGCGCGAAACCGCGTTCATGGTTGGCGTAGACGAGTTCGTGCCTTGCGGGCGGCACGTCGGCGAGGATGCCGAGCCAGCCGAACGGGTAGATTTTCTCGAAGGTCTTGACGGCACCGGCCGGGACGCTGGCGCGGCTGACGCCGTGGTAGCCGTCGCAGCCGGCGATGTAGTCGCAGTCGAGCGTCATGTCCTGACCACCCTGGCGCCAGCGCACCTGCGGCGTGCTGCCGTCGAAGTCGTGGATGCTGACGTTCTCGGCCTCGTAGATCGTCGTGAGGCCCAAGGCCGCGCGCGCCGCCATCAGGTCGGCGGTGACCTCGGTCTGGCCGTAGACGGTGACCCGGCGGCCGGTCAGCGCAAAGAAATCGATGCGGTGCAACTCGCCGTCGAACGCGAGTTCGGTGCCGTCGTGCGGCAGGCCCTCGAGCTTCAGCCGCTCGTCGACCCCCGCCTGCTGCAGGAGATCAACGGTGGTCTGCTCGAGGACGCCGGCGCGAATCCGGCCGAGGACGTAGTCGGCGCTGCGCTGCTCGACGACCACCGCCTCGATGCCGGCACGGTGCAGCAAGGCGCCGAGCAGCAAGCCGGCCGGGCCCGCGCCGATGATCGCAACTTGGGTTCGCATGGCTTGTCTCCTGGTGTTATATCGCTCAATCTACGGCGCGGCCGGCGATCCGCCAATAAGATCATATTTTCATTTCCGATTCGCCCGGCGAATCGCGCCGAGCCGTGGACGACGCCGTCAAACCGTTCGACCTCAACCTGCTGCGGGTCTTCCGCGCCGTCTACGTCGCCCGCAACGTGCGCCGCGCCGCCGAGCAGATCGGCCTGTCGCAGCCTGCCGTCAGCCACGGCCTGACGCGGCTGCGCCTGCAGCTCAAGGATCCTCTTTTCGTCCGCGCGCCAGGCGGCGTCGCGCCGACCGCCCGTGCCGATCACTTCGCCCGCTCGGTCGAGGCGGCGCTGGCGGTGATCGAGGGCTCGCTCGACGAGTCCGACCGCTTCAATCCGTCGACCTCGGCGCGCCGCTTCGTGATTCACATGAGCGACCTGGGCCAGGGCGAATTCCTGCCGCTGCTGATGAAGCACCTGGCGACCGAGGCGCCGAAGCTGCGCATCGAGGCGACGCAACTGCCGCTCGACCAGGTGCTGCCGGCCCTCGAGCAGAACCGCATCGACCTGGCGCTCGGCTGGCTGCCCGACCTGCGCGGCACCGAGCACCAGCGGCTGATCGCCGACCGCTACGTGATCGTCGCCCGCCGGGAGCATCCGATGGCGGCGACGCTCGGGTCGATGCGCACGCTCGCGCAGCTCGAGTACCTGACCTCCTTCAGTCACCCCGAGCCAGCGCGGGCGCTGACGCGGCTCGGCCTCGCCGATCGGGTGCGCATCGCCCTGCCGCACTACGGCGCGGCGCCCGACGTGCTCTGCCACACCGACCTGGCGGCGATCATCCCGCAGCGGCCGGCCCAGCGCTTCGCGGCGCACTTCCCGCTGGTACTGCAGGAATTGCGCATCGAGCTGCCGCCGTTCGAGGTC